>NZ_AWXA01000045.1:0-7662 GCF_000478965.1 Megasphaera vaginalis (ex Srinivasan et al. 2021) | reverse complement strand
TTTTTGCCACCAATGGGGTGTAACCACTAACTGCCAACTACTCACCTTGCTAGTGTGCAGGTGATGTATTATAATAATCATATATTTTATGTTTTTTATTTTAGGGAGGTACGATTATGACGAAAGAAGAGTTAGTACAGGTCGTTAAAGATATGATAGCAGCGCCTTCCTGTTATGGCGCGTTGAAAGAGCTGGGAGCGGAGTGGCTCAATGCAGTCGGCACGGAAAAAGAGGTCGCTGTATTCAAGAAACTGCTCGCTGAAGTGGAAGGTGATATCATGCCTGTTGACGGAGTGATTGCCTTTGCGGGATCGTCGGCTGGCATCTCCCTTTTCGGCGAAGAAAAAGCGAAAGCCCTTTTGGCGCATGCCGAAGAAATTAAGGCGGCAGGTGCTGTGTATTGCGATTGTCCGGCCTGTTCTGCCGGTATTAAACTATTAGAAAATAAGGGCGTAATTCTGGGGTAAGCAATTGGTTTTCATTAGAGAACACGGCTGTGTTTTTGTACGGCCGCGTTCTTTTTTTGCATTATGTTCGGACAGGAGGATTATGATGGCTCATATTTTACCTTTTAAGGGAATTTATCCTACCATTCATCATACTGCCGTGTTAGCTGACACGGCAGTTATCATCGGCGATGTCACCTTGGGACCGGGTGTCAGTATCTGGCCGAATGCCGTTATTCGCGGTGATTTCAGTGCGATTACAGTCGGCGCTTACACGAATATACAGGACAACGTTACCGTTCACTCCGATATTCGCACGCCTCATCATATTGGCGATCATGTACTGATCGGGCACAACGCCATTATCCACGGACAGTCCATCGGCGCCGGCGCGTTGATCGGTATGGGCGCCGTGCTGATGAGCTACAGCAGCATCGGTGAAAACTCCATTATCGGCGCCGGCACGATTATTACGCAGGGCAAACGAATCTCGGCCGATTCGCTGGTATACGGAAATCCCTTCCGTATTATCCGTTCCGTTACGGAAGAGGAAAAGGAAGAGACTCGCAAAGAAGTAGGGGCATATCACTAGTTGAGTTTGCAATATCCTATGTGGAAGGGGTCTTGGTAATGTTTTCGTATGAAATGCCGACGAAAGTATTTTTCGGCAGAGATTGTCTGCAACATTCGGGAGAAGCGATCAGCGCATTAGGGCATAAAGCCATGCTTGTAACCGGACGCCGTTCAGCAAAGGCCAATGGCGCACAAGATGCTGTGCAAGCGTGTTTGCGGAACTTGGAAATAGACTGGTGCCTTTTTGATGAAGTTGAAAGCAATCCGTCGATTGAGACTGTGCGACGGGCCGCAAATTTGGCCAAGGCGGAAGCCTGTGATGTTATCATCGCCATTGGCGGCGGTTCACCGATGGATGCAGGCAAAGTGATTGCGCTGCTTTGTACGAATACATTGGATGATGAACGTCTTTTTACAGGACCCTATGCTCGGCCTTTGCCAATCGTAACGGTACCGACGACAGCGGGAACCGGCAGCGAGGTGACAAAAGTCGGCGTACTGACGAATCATTGTAAGGGGACAAAGGAATCGGTTGCCGATCCCCTTCTTTTCCCGACTCTTTCTTATGTTGATCCGTCTTTTACGATGAGCGTCAGTGAGAAGGTGACGATTGATACGGCCATTGATGCGTTGTCGCATGCCGTTGAAGGTTATCTTTCGAAAAAGGCGACGCCTATGAGTGATGTCTGGGCTGAAGAAGCGATGCGGTTTATCGGCGGCCATCTGACGGAACTGAAAGGGAAGCTTCCCTATTCTGTGCGCGAAGATTTGTTGTACGGATCGATGTTGGCAGGGATTACGATTGCGCAGACGGGAACGACGTTGGTACATGGCATGGGGTACCAGTTGACATATTATAAAGATTTATCCCATGGCCGTGCCAACGGGCTGCTGCTTCCCGCGTATATGGCGTTAATGTCGGAAACGATGCCGCATAAGACGGAACGCATATGGGATATCCTGAGCCTTTCCGGAATTACGGATTTCAGGGCGTTAATGGTTGATTTGATGCCTGAACGCGTAGCGCTGACTGCGGCGGAAATCGATGCGTATGTGGAGTTGACCATGCGGAAGACCTCGGTGGCAGTAACGGCGTATCCTGTTAAGGCCGCTGTCGTTGCCGAGTTGTACAAGAGTCTGTCGTAAGGCGTGGAAGAAATTTCGGCAGGTATGATATAATAATAAACTAAAGTAGAGATTACCTTAAGCAAGAGGAGAAATGCAATGGCAGAATTATTAGCACCGGCAGGGTCTCTGTCGCATGTTTGGACGGCGATCAACGCCGGCGCCGATGCCGTTTATTTAGGCGGCAAAGCTTTCGGTGCCAGGAAATTCGCACATAATTTGGATCACCGTGAGCTGGAGAGAGCCGTTGAAACGGCGCATATGTTTGGCGTCAAGGTTTACGTGACTGTCAATATCGTTATTGCCGATACGGAACGGGAAGACTTGAAAGCGTATTTGCAGTATCTGGACGTTATTGCCGTTGACGGGGTCATCGTCCAGGATCTTGCCGTCGCCGCACTGGCGCGTGATGTGGCGCCTGCGCTTCCGCTGCACGGCAGCACCCAGATGACTGTTGCCGACCTGGCAGGCGTGCGGCAATTGGAGGCCCTGGGATTTACGCAAGTCGTTTTGGCAAGAGAACTGTCATTGCCGGAGATTTCCTCTATTTGCAGTCAAACGAAGATGGCCGTCGAGGTTTTCATTCACGGCGCTTCTTGTATGTCCTATTCGGGGCAATGCCTGATGAGCAGTTTTATGGGCGGCCGCAGCGGTAATCGCGGTTCTTGCGCGCAGCCCTGCCGCCTGCCATTCCGACTCCTAAGGGACGGCAAAGCGGTGACGACGAAGGACGTCTATTTGCTGAGCTTGAAAGATCTGTGCGCGGCAGCGTATATTCCGGACCTCGTGGCCGCCGGCGTTTCGTCCTTTAAAATTGAAGGCAGAATGAAAAATAACGGGTATGTCCGAAATACGGTTTTCGCTTATCGGCGCATTTTGGATTCCTGTACGTTGCCGGAGCAAAAGCGGCAAGAAGCTGTAGAAGAAGGCCTTCAACTGCTCAGGGAAACATTTAATCGTTCCTATCAGGCAGATTTTTTGACCTACACGGTCGGGAGGAAGACCGTTACGGAAGGGGAGAGCGGCAACAGGGGCATGTATGCAGGCGCCTTGTTGGAATGGAACGGAAGGGAAGGACTTGCCGCGTTGACAACGGAGCTTCAGGCCGGAGATATCGTCAAGGTCTGTCATTCCGACGGCAGAGAACGAATTGATGAAATAAAAGCCGTCAATCCGTCAAAGGAGAAGGGGAGTATCCTGGAATTTCGCTGCCGTGATTTGTTTCCGGGGGATTTGTATCGCCTCGCGCGGCAGACGGATCGGGAACAGTCCGCTGAAGCGCTGCGGCAGTCGATCCCGCTGTATTGCCATTTGGGAACGACTGCCGACGGTCGTTTGGTTCTCACTGTTTGGGATGAAGCGGGGCATAGCGGCGAAGTTTATTCCGCTTATGTGCCGGAACCGGCGCATAAGCGTCCGGCGACGCGGCTTTGGCTGAAGACACAGCTTGACCGGTTAGGCGACACCGTTTTTTCATTGGCCGACGCAACCATATGGGATGAAACGATGATGATTCCCTCCAGCGTCATCAATGAGTTGCGCCGCCGAGCTGTTGAGTTGATGAAAGCGGAAATACGCGGCGAGTATAAACGCCCCCGCAGCGGTCAGGCCGTTTCTCTGGCCAGCCCCGTCAGCGGGGAGGCGCTGGAGGCTATGGAGGTTACGGTCCGTTGTGACACGGTTGCAGCTGTAAAGGCAGCTGCCGCCAATGGCGCTGATCGGGTCATTTTCGGCGGTGAATCCTATCATCACCGCCCGTTCGGAATCGCCGAATGGCGTGAAGCCGCCGCCGCCGTACGTGCCTACGACTGTCAGTTATGGGCGTCGACGCCGCGGATAGAACGGCAAGAGAATGCGGAGGCCGTCAGCAGAGAATTGGCGCTTGCCGCCGCTTGCCATATAGACGGCGTATATATCGGCGCCTTAGGCGCTATGGAATTGTTGCGGCAGCTGCGTATCGACTTGCCTGTTAACGGCGATATGTACTTGAATATTTTTAATGCGACGGCAGCAGCAGCGTATGTAGCCATGGGTTGTACGGGTCTTGCTCTTTCACCGGAACTGACGCTGCGGCAAATCGGAGAAATCGCGGCAGAGCTTGCTGTTCCCGTGGAGATCTGCGTTGCCGGCCGGCAGGAATTGATGGTAACGGAATATTGTCCTATAGCCGCATTTGCCGGCACAGGTCGGAAGCGGTCATGTCCCGCTGTCTGCATGACCGGGCATTTTTCGTTGGCAGACAGAAAAGGTGAATCATTTCCGCTTATGACGGATCAATATTGCAGGACGCATATTTTAAACGGGAAAGAGCTGAATATAGTTCCTTATTACCGCGACCTGCAAAAAATGCAGGCGATGCGCTTGCGGCTCGAAGCTCGCGGCTGCAGTCCGCAGTGGGTTGCGGCGACAGTGCGTCAGTACCGGAAAATTTGTGACGGTACGGAAACGATGCTTTTTACCAAAGACGACAGACATGTCACGCGCGGACATTTCTTTCACAGCATTATAGGAAAGTAGGCGTATCAATAGAATGAATAACCGAAGTATCCGCATTCTCGGATTTTATCAAATACAGAATATGCTCATTCAGCTGGCGCCTTCCAAGGTGTCGAAAGAGATCGCCAAGCATTTGCGTCCCAGCAGTGATGCGGATATGGTCCGGACAAGTCTGAATGATACGGAAGAAGCCCTGCATTGTCTGCAACGTGAAGGAACGGCTCCTTTCGGCGGCATTACCGAAATTAGGCCGGCTTTGGAAAAAGCGAAACGCAGTGTGACTTTGGAAGGTTATGAATGCGTCGATATTTGGCTGAACTTACAGCGCTACGGCGAAATTCACCGTTTTTTTTCCGAGAAAAGGGAAGCGTACAGTCAATTAGCGGAGCGAGCTGAAGGGATTGCCGATTTCACGATGCTCATTCATTCTTTTGCTTCCGTATTTGACAAGGACCACCAGTTGCGCGACAATGCGTCTCCTGAATTGCTCCGTCTTCGCAATCGCATCAATGATCTGGAGCGGCAGACAAAGCGATATATGAACGGCGTTCTCAACAATAAGGAGTATCAGAAATATTTTCAGGATGTTTTGGTAACAGTTCGCAATAATCGGTATGTCGTACCGATCAAGCAGGAATACAGGCACGCTTTTCCGGGCATTGTTCACGATACCTCTGCCAGCGGCGCGACGCTCTATGTAGAACCGTTGGCCATTGTGCAGGCGAATAATGACTTACAAGCGGCACGCTTAGGCGAGAGCAGGGAAATTGAGCGGATCTTTCATCGACTTACGGCCGCCGTCGCCGAGGAGTATGAAGCGATCCGCACGGCGACGCAGGCAGTGGGGCAGCTGGAATTCGCTTTTGCCAAGGCTCAGCTGGCTGTTCGCATGAAAGCGGTCAGACCTGAAATATCGCCGACAGGCACAGTCAAACTCTATCAGGCCAGGCACCCCTTAATCGACGGCGACTGCGTTGTTCCGAATACGATCTTTCTCGGCGGCGATTACCGGATATTGCTGATTACGGGGTCAAATACCGGCGGGAAGACGGTTGCCATGAAAACGTTGGGGCTAATCGTTTTAATGCACCAGGCGGGACTGTTCATTCCGGGGCTCGACGGTTCGGAATTGCCGGTTTTTCGCAACGTTTTTGCCGATATCGGTGACGAACAGGATATTGCGCAAAATTTAAGCACCTTTTCCAGTCACATGAAGCAGCTCATTTACATCATTAACCACAGCGGTCCCGCCGATCTGATTCTGGCTGATGAGCTCGGTTCGGGAACAGATCCGGCCGAAGGCAGCGCCATTGCCATTGCGATCATGGAAGCACTTTATGAAAAGGGCGCGCTCGTCATGGTTACGACCCATTACAATGATTTGAAAAACTATGCCTATCAGACTGCCGGCATTGAAAACGGCCATGTCGAATTTGATGTGGAAACGTTGCGTCCTACGTATAAGCTCCGCATCGGTTCCGCCGGCAGCAGTCACGCTTTCAGCATCAGCGAGCGTCTCGGCATGCCGTTGCCGGTCTTGGCTAAGGCGCGGGAACTGCGCAGCCGGTCGCAAGATGTTGATATGGAAGCGATTTTGACCAAGCTCAATGCGCAATCTCAGCAAATGGATGAAGAACAACAGCAGCTGGAGCAACGATTGGCTGCAGTGCGGCAGCTGGAGGCGGAATTGCGTCACGAAAAGGATAAAGCGGCGGAAAAACGGCAGGACATCATTGCCGCCAGCAGGCGTGAAGCGATGGAATTAAAGCGGAGCCTGCGCTTGGAATCGGAGCGGATCATCCGCGAATTAAAACAGCAGGCCAGAGAAGGCGGAGAAAGTGACAGAGCCAAGGCGATCGATAAAGCGCGCCGCGCTGTTCAGCAGATCTCGTTGCCGGCAGAGGAAAAGCAGCGGCGTGATCCGGTCGATATGGCTCGGCTGAAGGTGGGGCAGCTAGTCTTTATTAATTCTCTTGACGGTTTGGGAACGGTTACGGAATGCAGAGGAAAGAAGGCGACCGTCTCTGTTCGAGGGATGACTGTGCGGGTGACGGATAAGGATATTAGCGCACCGTTTTTGGAAGAATTGAAACAGGAACGGCGGGCTGAAAAGAAAGCGGCGGCAGAATCGTCATTCAGGCCTGTACGGACCGTTCAGGTCAACACGGAAATCAACATTATCGGCAAGACGGGACAGGAAGCGATTCCTCTGGTGGAGCGTTTTTTGGATCAGGCGTTATCGGCAGGCTTCAGTCCTGTGCGTATCATTCACGGCAAAGGAAGCGGCGCATTGCGACGACAGATTCACGATTTTTTGTCGGAACAACCTTTTGTCACGCGTTTCGCACCGGAAGATTCGCAAAATGGCGGCGACGGAGTGACGCTTGTTTACTTTTAGCGGCAGCAATTTGATGAAGGTATAGTGAAGGGGCAGATAGAGATGAAAGAGTTGGAAGAAAAGATTTTGCAGGACGGGACAATCATTGATAATCGTATTTTGAAAGTTGATAATTTTTTGAACCAACAAATTGACGTTTCCCTGATGCTGCGCATGGGGCAGGAACTTGCCGCAAAGTTTCGCGATTGTAAGATTGATAAGATCGTGACGATCGAGTCTTCCGGCATTGCCGTGGCAATGGCGGTCTCCATCGCCTTAGGTAACGTCCCCGTCGTTTTTGCCAGAAAAAAAGCGTCGCTACTGATGAACGACGGCATGTATATGACGGAAATCTATTCTTATACCAAAGAAGAGACCTATATGGCATCAATCAGCAAACGATTTATTGCCAAAGGCGAGGATATTTTGCTTATTGATGATTTTTTAGCCAGCGGTACGGCGGCGTTGGGACTGTCGCATTTAGTCGAAGCAGGCGGCGCCCATATTGCCGGGATCGGTATTGTCATTGAAAAATCTTTTCAACCGGGACGGCATCTCTTGGAAGCGGCAGGCTTTCACGTTGAATCACTGGCGCGAATTCAGTGCTTTGAGAATAACCGGCCTGTCTTTGCACGGGACGGAAAC
>NZ_AWXA01000044.1:0-693 GCF_000478965.1 Megasphaera vaginalis (ex Srinivasan et al. 2021) | reverse complement strand
ATGAGCGAATATGAATTGGCACAAGAGATGTTAGCAAAAGTGACCAGAATAGAAGCGATGGTCGAAGCGATGAAAGAAAAGTATGAGCCGATGACCGATGACTTGAAAGAGGCAACGCGGATTGCGATCATCGCGGAGCAGTCAGCAAAGTCGGCTCATCATCGTATTGATACGATGTACATCATTGCCGGTATCATCGGAGGCGTGGTCAGTTTTATTGTGGGCCTTTTTCAGAGGTGATAAAAATAAAAAAGAAAATATTGGCTGCATTAAAAAGTTTAAAAACATCAGGAATATTGGCAACACGGGCGCTAGTAGTTTTACTGCTAGTGCCTATTTTATTAGTGATTTTGGCGTATGTACTGGCGTTTACGCAAGGCTTTGTCAGCGATAGCCTGTCAAAGTTGATCGATACCGGATTAAAGATTATCGATCATATTTTTATTCCCTCTGTGCTGACGGCTGTAGTTGGCTTCTTGGCGCTTTGGGTTGATCGTGACGGAGACGGTGTGCCGGATAAACTTGAGGAGGATAAAAAGTTATGAAACAAGGTATCGATGTAAGCTACGCGCAAAAAGGCTTTGACTTTAAAGAAGCGGAGCGACAAGGTATTGAATTCGCAATATGTCGCTTGTCGTGGGGCGATCATAGCGGATATGTTGAGCAAGACGAAGAGTTTGTAGAAAACATAAA
>NZ_AWXA01000043.1:0-86629 GCF_000478965.1 Megasphaera vaginalis (ex Srinivasan et al. 2021) | reverse complement strand
TTCTTCTCTTTTTTATCTTTGTGTTCCGACCGGTGCTGCGTCGTTCGTTCTTTCTTTCCTTCGCCTTTGCCGAATTTGCCGGCACCGTGTTTTTCTCCTTTGCCGTCACGGTGTTCGCCGGCGCCTGGGCGCCGCCCTGTATGGTTCCGTTTGCCGCCGCCCTGTTTTCTGTCGCGGCGCACGCGGAGCGGAGCCTCTTCCGTAATGGTTACCGGCGTCGTATCCGGTTCCTTTGTCAGCAACTTGATGGCAGACGCGACCAGCGCGACGGAATCGTAATGAGAGAGCAGTTCTTCCGCCGTGGCTCTGTACGCATTGCCCGCGCCGTCTTCCGCGGCTGCCGCCAGACTGCGGATGGCGGCTTGCTGCGCGCCTTCGAGGGCTTCCGAGAAGGAAGGCGCTTTGCGGCGTTCGATGCGGCGTTTGATCAGGCGTTCAATGGCGCGGAGATGATCGATTTCGCGAGGAATGACGAAGGTCGTCGCTTCGCCGCTGTTGCCGGCGCGCCCTGTTCGGCCGACGCGGTGGACGTAGCTTTCCGGATCCTGCGGCAGGTCGTAGTTGAACACGTGCGTAACGCCGCTGATATCCAAGCCGCGGGCGGCGACGTCCGTGGCGACGAGGATATCGATCGTCTTTTCACGGAACTGGCGGATGACGGTGTCCCGTTTCGCCTGGGTCAAGTCGCCGTGGATGCCTTCGGCGGAATAGCCGCGCTTTTTCAGCCCTTCCGATACTTCGTCGACGCGGCGTTTGGTACGGACGAAGATGATGGCCAGATCCGGTTCCTGTAAGTCGAGCAGGCGACAGAGAATGTCGAATTTTTGGCGATCGGGAACTTCAATATACGATTGATTGATAAGATCGATCGTTACCTCTTTGGCCTTCATGCGGACGATTTCCGGATCGTGCAGGAACGTTTCGGCCAGCGTCTGGATCGGCTTCGGCATCGTGGCCGAGAACAGGAGCGTTTGCCGCGTTTCCGGCGTAGCGGACATAATCAGGTTAATGTCATCGATAAAACCCATATCGAGCATTTCGTCGGCTTCATCAAGGACAATGGAAGAGATCGCATTCAGCCGAATAGTACCGCGCTTCATGTGGTCGATCAGACGCCCCGGCGTGGCGACGACGATCTGCGGATTCTTGCGCAGACGGCGCAGTTGCCGTTCTATATCCTGGCCGCCGTAGATAGGCAGCGCCTGGATCGATGTAAATTGCGCCAGATGGTTGATTTCTTCTGCTACCTGCATGGCCAGTTCACGCGTCGGAGAAAGGATGATTGCCTGCAGTTCCGTGCTCTCCGGCGCGGCGAGTATCTTTTCCAGGACGGGGATCCCGTAAGCCGCCGTTTTTCCGGTACCCGTCTGTGCCTGGCCGATCATATCCCTGCCGGAAAGCGCTGTAGGAATGGAGCCGGCCTGTATCGGCGTCGGTTCTTCAAACCCCATTTCGTTCAATGCGCGGATGATAAAGTCACTTACTTGTAATTCTTGGAATTTTTCTAACATGTATACCTCCTCAATAATATAACTTATTTATTATACCACAGCTCAGTATAGTAAACCACCGTTTCGTCCGGCCGATTCCGCGACAAATTGCCGCTCCGGGAAGAGATTCGTCCGTGTGCGGCGCGGCAGGCGGCGTAACCATGCCTGTCAGTCAGATATTGCAATTTATATTGTTGAGGGTGTATACTGTATAATTGATATAAAATATATGGTCACAGACAATTACGGGAGGTCTTTACACGTGTTCAACAGATTTATACAGCGATTGCTCGGGAACAATACCGAATATGAATTGAAAAAGATGCGCCCCATTGTGCGACAGATCAACGAGTTGGAACCGACGCTGGCATCGCTCAGCGATGCGTCGCTGCAAGCCAAGACATTTGAATTCAAAAAGCGTCTTGCCGACGGCGAGACCTTGGATGATCTTTTGCCGGAGGCCTTTGCCGTTATCCGTGAAGCGTCGCGCCGTGTGTTGGGCATGCGTCATTTTGATGTGCAGCTCCTGGGCGGTATCGTATTGCACCGCGGCGATATCGCCGAAATGAGGACCGGCGAAGGGAAGACATTGGTAGCGACGGCTCCGGTATATTTAAACGCTTTGTCCGGAAAGGGCGTGCATGTCGTCACGGTCAACGACTATCTGGCTACTCGCGACAGTGAGGAAATGGGACAGATATACCGTTTTCTCGGGCTTTCCGTCGGCCTGATCGTCCATGATCTGGATTACGAACAGCGGCGCCGCGCCTATAATTCCGATATCACCTACGGTACGAATAATGAGTTCGGCTTCGATTATTTGCGTGACAATATGGTCATCAGCAAGGATCAGATGGTTCAACGGCCGCTGAACTACTGTATCGTCGATGAAGTGGACAGCATCCTTATCGATGAGGCGCGGACGCCGCTGATCATTTCGGGTCCCGGTGAAAAATCTACGGAGCTGTACAGCACCTTGGCGGCTATCGTCAAGCGGCTGGCGCCGGAAGATTACACGATGGACGAAAAGCAAAAAACCATTGCGCCGACAGACGAAGGCGTCGTCAAAATAGAAAAAATGCTCGGCATAACGAACATGTTCGATAATGACCATCTGGAATTGAATCACCTGGTCATCCAGGCGCTGCGTGCCAATTTCATGATGCACCGCGATAAGGACTACGTCGTCAAGAATGGAGAAATCGTCATTGTCGATGAATTTACGGGACGACTGATGTTCGGCCGCCGTTTCAGCGACGGCCTGCACCAGTCGATTGAAGCGAAAGAAAACGTTAAAGTTCAGGGCGAAAGCAAGACGTTGGCCACGATCACTTTCCAAAACTACTTCCGCATGTATCGGAAACTGTCCGGCATGACCGGTACGGCGAAAACGGAAGAAGAAGAATTCAACAAGATCTATAAGCTCGACGTCTATGTCGTTCCGACGAACAAGCCGTCTCTCCGCAAGGATTTGCCCGATGTCATTTATAAGACGAAGAACGCCAAGTACCGTGCCGTTGTCCGCGAAATCGTCCGCTGTCACGCGACGGGACAGCCGATTTTGGTCGGTACGACTTCGATTAATCAGTCGGAAATTTTAAGCACCATGCTGAAACAGGAAAATATCGTACATAATGTGCTGAATGCCAAGTATCATGAGAAGGAAGCGGAAATCATCAAAAATGCCGGGCAGATGAATACGGTCACCATCGCGACGAATATGGCCGGCCGCGGCACGGATATCAAGCTGGGCGCAGGCGTGCCCGATCTGGGCGGCTTGATGATCATCGGTACGGAACGGCATGAAAGCCGCCGTATTGACAACCAGCTGCGCGGCCGCGCCGGCCGTCAGGGTGATCCGGGGCTCACGAAATTCTATCTTTCCCTGGAAGATGATCTGATGCGGATCTTCGGTTCCGAAAACATCTCCAAATTTATGGATAAGCTCGGCATGGAAGAAGATGAGCCGATCGAACATGCCATGATTTCCCGCTCCATTGAAAAAGCGCAGAAAAAAGTGGAAGCGCACAACTTTGAGATCCGTAAATATGTTCTCGAATATGACGATGTCATGAATCAGCAACGTGAAGTTCTCTACGGACAGCGTCGCGAAGTATTGGTCGCCGAATCGCTGAAGGACACGATCCTGACGATGGTTGACGATATCATTTTGGACGGCTTGGCGCGATATGCCAATGAGAAGCTGTATCCCGAAGAATGGGATTTTGCCGGTCTTCTGGCGCAGATGGAGCAGTATTTCGTGCCTCGCGGAACCGTTACGGTCGAAGAACTGGAAAACCTCAGCCGCGTAGAAGTCCAGGATAAGCTGAAAAAGATCGCCGTCGATCTGTATGATTCTCGAGAAGAAGAAATCGGCGCGCAAACGATGCGCGAATTGGAAAAGGCGATTATGCTGCGTGTCGTCGACAGTAAATGGATGGAACATCTGGATGCCATGGATGCTTTAAAAGAAGGCATCAACTTGCGTGCTTACGGCCAGAAAAATCCTTTGGTCGAATATAAATTCGAAGCTTATGAAATGTTTGAAGAAATGGTCGATTCCATCAAGCGGACGGTCATTACCTTCCTTTATCACGTGCAGGTAACTTTCAACCGGCCGATTCCGCAGGCAGAAGACCATTTGCAGGGAGCTAAGGAAGTTCATCGGGACGTGCCGGAAAATCCGGCGCTGGCCGCTGAAAGCGAAAGACCGCAGGACTAGTTTGGCAGGAGAAAAAAACGCATAATTTATTAACTTATTGGTAAAACGAAAGATGGTGATCTTGTGTTATTGGAAGAAATGAAAAAACCGATAGAAGACTTACAACAACGCATACAGGAAATCGGGGATTCACTTTAACCTCGCTCGCAAAAAAGAACGCATTATGGAATATGATATGCTGATGAGCGATCCGTCTTTTTGGGACGATCCCGATAAAGCGAGGTCGATCTCGCAGGAAGCGACGGCGTTAAAAACGGAAGTGGAAGGCCATGAAGCGCTGGTACAGAAAGCCGTCGATTTGAGCGATTATCTGGAAATGGCGATGGAAGACGGCGATACGTCCTTGGCCGGCGACATTGAAACCCAGTATGACGGCGTTTTGAAAGAAATTGAAAAGCGGGAAGTTTTACTTCTTCTGTCCGATGAATACGATCGCTGTAACGCCATCGTGACTTTTCACGCCGGCGCCGGCGGTACGGAGGCGCAGGATTGGACGCAGATGTTGGTGCGCATGTATACGCGCTGGGCCGAACAAAACGGTTACCATCTGACGATTATCGACATGCAGCCCGGCGATGAAGCCGGCGTTAAGAGCGCCGCGTTCACAGTGGAAGGCGAATATGCGTACGGGTATTTGAAGTCGGAAAAAGGCGTGCATCGTTTGGTGCGCATTTCTCCCTTCGACGCCGCAGCCAGAAGACACACATCCTTTACCGCCGTCGACGTCATGCCCGAGCTGCCTGACGATGTGGAAGTCGAGATCAATATGGATGACGTCCGCGTCGATTATTTCCGCGCTTCCGGCGCCGGCGGACAGCACGTCAACAAGACGAGTTCCGCCGTGCGCATGACGCATTTGCCGACAGGGATTGTCGTCCAATGTCAAAACGAACGGTCACAGGTACAGAACCGGGAAATGTGCATGAAGTATTTGCGGGCCAGGTTATTTGAGCTGGAACAGGAAAAGCAGGCTCAGCTGAAAGCCGAGATCGGCGGCGCTCACCAAGCGATTGAATGGGGCAGTCAGATTCGTTCCTATGTTTTTCATCCTTACAATCTGGTTAAGGATCATCGGACCAATGTGGAAACAGGAAATGTTCAGGCCGTTATGGACGGTGATTTGGAAGCCTTTATGGAAGGCTTCCTGCATCAGGAAAAAGACAGAAAGTTAAATCGACAGGAAATATGATCAAAAAAATAATTGTTTTTCTTCTCTTACTGGCCGGTATCGGCGCCGCCGCCGAATATGGCGGTCCGCAAATGGCGGAACGGGGAATATATTATTCGTTGGGACAGCGCCTGAATCTTGAACCGGGTGCCGTCCGCGTCAAGGCCGACCCCGGCATCAAGGTGCTTTTCGGCGATCTTGACGCTGTCACGATTCACAGCGATTCCTTTGCAGACGGCAGGCTTTCGTTCCGTTCGTTCGACTGTGATCTTCGCGATGTTCGTTTCAGTCCGATACGGTCGCTTTTGGACGGGCGGTTCCGCTTGCTTCAAGCCGGATCGGGAACGGTTTCGGCGTCAGTCGGCAGTGACGATTTACGCCGTTTTCTGACGGAAAGGGTCGAAAATCTTTCCGACGTTTCTGTTGATTTTGCAGACGACGGTGTGCATGTGACCGGCAAAATCAAGCTCGGAGGCTTGTTGACAGCCTCTGTTGATATGGCCGGTCAATTTGCTGTTGTCGGCGACAGTCTCTGTTTTGTTCCGCGCGATGTTCGGATCAGCGCAATGGGAATGGCGTATCAAAACGACAGTATGAAAAAAATAGAAGTATATAATTTTAGCGATTTTCCGTTGGGAATCAAAGCGGACCGCGTTGTCATGGAAGATGGACTGCTGCGGATCTACGGCAGTATCAAGTAAGATATGAATAAGGTGAAGATAATGGCAATCAACAACAAACGAAGTCTCCTGGTTCTTACGGCAATCATAGCGGTCGGCTTTTTACTCTCTCTTTGGCTGTGTTTTTCCCGCTATCAGGTGGAAGAAGAAAACATGACGATCGAACAGGTCATGGATTATGATGCCGTCGTGTCAATGGGAAAAAGCGACGGCTATGATCTGGAACAGACACTGGCCTTGTGCCGGGACGCGGGGATCACGAGTTTTGCGATTTACGATGCGACGTTGAATAAGCTGACGCAGCGCGGCGAGGTTTCGTTGATTACCCGTCTCGGGTGCCAATTGTATTATCCTCAGTTCGGGATCGGCGATTTGCAGTATGACTACTATCTGATCGGCAAGCCTCTCAATGAACGGGATCCGTATTTTGATGAACTTGTGCAGGATCTTGCGTTGCGTCTCGGCGGCGACAAGGTGCAGGTGCTTGCCAATGATCGATATCGAATTGCCGGTCTGCGCGGCGTCATGCCCGCTTTGGGCGAAATGAATCTCGGTATTCTTTCGGCCGATGCGAAAGCAATCGCCGCAACCGGATTCCATGTTGTCCTGCGGCCGACTAATTACAGCAACGCCGCAGCCGGTCAGGTGCAGGCCTTCTTCGATCGCGCCCGTACGATACCCGACATTTCGGGTATCATGTTCGTCGGCAAAGAGGTCATGGGATATACGGCGCAGGAAGAAAAGCGCGAAGATATGTTGGAAGCTACGGCGGCGCAGATGAAGCGGGGGAATTATCCCTTTTACATGATCGAATCGGTCACGCAACTTCAGTACAATACGCAGGACGGCATGTACGAGTTGGCGGAACTTCTGGGATACCGTACGGCCCGCGTCTACGCCATGAGTAAGGAAGAACTGGAAAAGGTGTCGCCCGAAGAGGCGGCTATGCGTTATTATATCAGTGATCTTGAACGAAATGTGCGCGTAAATCTCTATCCCCTTTACAAGAAACCGCTGCACGGCATGAATTTGACGCAGACGAACCTGGATTATATCAAACAGGTATCGGACAAGTTGGGAGAACGCGGTTATTCTCTCGGTAAAGCGTCCGTCCTGCCCGTCTATTATCCCGAACGGGTGCTGTTGGCGCTGACTGCGGCAGCTGCGGCCTGCGGTTTTCTCTTTACCTTTAATCTCCTTGTGCCGCTCGCGGACAGAAAAAATTATCTTCTCACGGCGTTGGCCTGTCTTGCCGGTTGCGGCGGCGCCTTTCTTGCCAAGGGCGCGCTCTTTCTGCAAATAATGGCCATCGGCTGTGCCGTAACGGCGCCGACTGCCGCTATCTTGCTGCTTCTCGATTGGTTCAGCCGCAAGAAGCTGGTACGTCAGGCTTCGTATGCCAAGGTCATTCGTGACGGCGTTCTCGGTCTGACGGCGGCAGTCGCCGTCGCCATGATCGGCGGTTTCTTTATTGCCGCTATGCTCGGTAATATACGCTTTTTCTTGGAATTCGATTTTTATCGCGGCGTCAAGCTGACCTTCCTGCTGCCTATCGTGTTGGCTGCCTGGGGATATTTACGCCGTTTCCCGCTCATGGGGCATACGTTGGCGTCGCCGCAGGACTTTATTTCCTTTGCGAAAGATTTCCTGGCCGTGCCGATTCGGATGAGCACCTTGCTTTTGCTCGCTTTTTTCGGTGCCGCCGCTTACATTTTTATCGGCCGCAGCGGTCATACGGCAGGCGTTCCCGTTCCCGGCGCCGAAGTGGTTATGCGCCGCTTTTTGGAAAATGTCATGTACGCGCGACCGCGGGAAAAGGAATTTCTCATCGGCCATCCGGCGTTTTTCCTGCTCGTCGCGGCGATTTATCGCAAATGGCCGCAGTTGCTTCATTTCTTTCTGGTTCTGGCTTCCGTCATCGGCGTCGGTTCCATGGTGGAAACCTTTGCGCATATACGGACGCCGTTTTTGATGTCCTTTATCAGAGGCGTAAACGGGTGGGTGACGGGCATGATCCTCGGCATACTCTTGATTGTTGCCGTTGCCATATTGCAATATAGTACGACATGGTTGAGAAAGGAGTTGTCCAAGGGTGACTAAGATCGTCATTTCCGGGTATTACGGTTTTGCCAATGCCGGTGACGAGGCGATGCTGTCTGCGTTGGTCACCTCTCTTCGCGAATATATTTCTGATGCCGAAATTACCGTCATTAGCGGAAATCCCGCCATGACCGGCGCCAATCATCAGGTTCGGACGGTGCATCGGTTCAATCTGCCAGGTATCGTTGCGGCCGTCCGTTCCTGCCAGATACTGATCAGCGGCGGCGGCAGCCTGCTGCAGGATGTGACCAGCGCCAGAAGCATTTACTACTATTTGTTCATTATCAGGCTGGCTGAGTTTTTCGGCAAACCGGTCATGCTTTATGCCCAGGGCATCGGTCCCGTCACCAGACCACGGGCCAGAAAGGCGGTTCGTTCGGTTTTGCAGAAGGCGCAGATGATCGGCGTCCGCGATGCCGATTCGCAGACTGAACTGGAAGTAATGGGCGTCACGGCGCCGCCGATTTATGTGACTGCCGACGCCGTGCTGTCCATGCGGCCTGCAGACAGGGAAATCGGCGCTGCCATTTTACAATCCCGCAATTTAAAGGACAGACGTAAAAAAATCGGTATCGCCGTGCGGGACTGGCAGGGACTGACGGCGTATAAAAAGGCCCTTGCCGAAAGCGCCGACGCGCTGTACCGTCTTTACGAAGGACAAATCGTATTTATCCCGATGCAGCATCCTGCCGACAGCGCAACGGCAAAAGAAATTATGTCCTATATGGAATGTCCGGCTGTCAGCCTTGAGTCCGCCTATTCGGCTGCTGAGCTGATGTCTCTCTTGGGGGCGATGGATGTCGTCATCGCCAACCGGCTGCACGCGCTGGTTTTTGCTTCCCTGATGGGAGTACCGGTTACGGCCATTTCTTATGATCCGAAGATTGACAGTTTCATCAATCTGATCGGCGAGAAAATCTGCGGTACCGTTGACACGATACGGGCCGAGGCGATTGTCGCCGATGCTGCGGCGAAGTTGGCAGCAGGCGCGCAACGCCGCGAAGTGAAGGAAAAGTTGGACGCTTTGCGGCGCCGGTCTTTGCAAAATGCCGATTTAGCCGTACAAGCCCTACATCGGAAAGGGTAAGGTAATTTGTTGAAAAGAGGGTATTCATGATTTATTTTAATGATGTATCGAAAATCTATGACAACGGTTCCGTGGCGCTCAGCCATGTATCGACGCATATCGAAAAAGGGGAATTCGTCTTTGTCGTCGGCGCCAGCGGCGCCGGTAAATCGACCTTTATCAAGCTGCTGTCGCACGAAGAGCTGCCGACGGAAGGTTCTGTCATCGTTGACGGTACGACGGTCAATAAACTGAAAAAAAGCCGCGTGCCCTATTTGCGGCGGCGGCTGGGCATCGTCTTTCAAGATTTCCGACTCCTGCCGAATAAGACGGCGGCGGAAAATGTCGCCTTTGCCATGGAGGTCATCGAAACGCCGCGGAAGATCATTAAAGAACGTGTACGCAACCTCCTCGATCTGGTCGGTCTTGCCGGCAAAGCTGACGAACTGCCGAATAATCTCAGCGGCGGCGAACAACAGCGCATTGCCATCGCCCGGGCTATCGTCAACAGGCCGCTGTTGCTGATTGCCGACGAACCGACAGGAAATCTGGACCCCGATACATCAAAGGATATTATGGATATTTTCAGAAAAATCAATCACATGGGCACGACTGTCGTCATGGTCACCCATGATAAGCAAATGGTTGACATGATGAATAAACGCGTCCTGGAAATCGTTGACGGTTCCCTTGTTCGCGACGAACAGCGAGGGGGGTACGGCGATGAAGATTAGAACGATGCGATATTATATTTCCGAGGCGCTGACCTCTTTTTGGCGCAACAGCTTCATGTCTGTCGCCTCCATTGCAACCGTTGCGCTGGCCCTCTTTATTCTGGGGCTTTTTTCCCTGATGGCGGCCAACCTCGATTACTTTGCGGAAAATCTGGAAAGTCAGGTGCAGATCAGCGTTTACCTGAAGGACGGCTTGACGACGGATCAGGTCATGGCTGTCGGCAAGGAGCTGAAGCAATTATCCGATGTCAAGGAAATTACGTTTACCAATAAAGATCAGGCCATGGAGCGGTTAAAAGAACGCATGAAAGATCAGCCGGGCATCTTGGACGCACTGGACGGCAAAAATCCGCTGCCCACGTCATATGAAATTACCTTTTCCAATCCCGATGCGGTAAAGAAGGCGGCCGAGAAAGCCGCGGCTATTCCCGGCGTCGAAAGCACGCATTACGCGCAGGAAATCATTGAACAGCTCTTCCAGATCACGACCGTTATTCGCTGGGGCGGCATTGCGCTGATCGTTTTCCTGGCCTGCGCCACGCTTTTTATCATTTCCAATACGATCCGTCTTACCGTTTTCGCGCGACGCCGCGAAATCGCTATCATGAAATACGTCGGTGCGACAAACTGGTTTATTCGCTGGCCCTTTTTGCTTGAAGGCTTGTTGTTAGGGTTTATCGGCGGTTTGATCGCCGATATGGCGTTGTTTCAATTCTATCGTTTCGTCCTTACGGAAGTACACGTCTCTCTGGCGTTCTTGCCGCTGGTCAGCATGTACCCCTTTATTTATCAGCTTGGCGGCTCGCTCTTGCTCATCAGCATGATCATCGGCGCCATAGGCAGTACAATTTCATTAAAACGGTATATGAAGGTGTAGGTAATGATGAACTATACAGATAAATCGAAAAAATTTCTTGCCCTTTTTGCCGCCGCCGTCTTGTTGAGTCCTACGGTGTTGTCATTGGCTGAAGATGAGGATCTTCAAAATCAACTTTCCGATGTTCAGAGCCAGATGGCGGTACAGCAGCAGAAGAAGAGCGACGCCGAAGGTGTCATTACGGACGTTTTTGAACGACTGCGCGTCATTCAGGAGCGTCTGGATGCCGCCGTCAGCGCGTATAAGTCTATTACGGCGGAACTGACGGCGACAGAAAAAAAGATCGGCGACGCCGAACGGGAAATGGCTCAGGCGGAGGAGCGGTTGAAGACGCGGGAGAACGTTTTGAGCCGCCGGATGCGCGACATTTATATGCACGGCCAGCTCAACTATCTTGATGTCGTCATCGGCGCGAAAGATTTCAATGATTTTGCTAATCGGGTGGAATTATTGCGCCGTGTTATTTCTTCCGACATGTCGCTGATCTCTTCAATCAAGGAAGAACGGAGCCGTATTGCCGCAGCCAAAGCCGTTCTGGAAGAGGAACGGGCGCATCAGCAGCAGTTGCAGGCCGATGCGGCAGCCAAACAGGCTGAAATTGAAAAGACGAAAGCCGAACAGCGGGCGTTGCTGGAAAAAGCGCAATCCGACAAAGCGACGGCAGAAGCGGCGCTGGCCGAATTGGAAGCCACTTCGCAGTCTATCGGCGCGATGCTGCGCCAGCGTCAGGCCGATCGGGCCGCAGCAGCGTCTGCCGTCGGTACTGCCGATTCCTTCCAGGCTGTCAGCGGTTCCGGCGTCTTTATCTGGCCGGTGAACGGGCCGATCACATCGCCCTTCGGTTATCGTAACCACCCGATCTTCGGGCGTGCTATTTTCCATTCCGGCATCGATATCGGCGTCGATGAAGGGACGCCCGTTCATGCGGCTGACGCCGGCGTCGTCGTCGAAGCCGATTGGCTCGGCGGTTACGGTAATGCCGTCATTATCGACCATGGAAACGGGTTGTCGACCGTTTACGGTCATAACTCGTCCTTAGCCGTTTCGGCGGGACAGTCCGTTGCCAAGGGAGAGGTCATTGCCTATGCCGGTTCGACGGGAAATTCCACAGGCCCTCACGTTCATTTTGAAGTGCGTTCCGGCGGAGAGCCCGTTGATCCGATGGGATATTTATAAAAGAGGGGAAAGGACAAGGGGGAAATGAAATTTCTTGTGAAAGTCTGCGCCTGGATTCTTTCCGTTTTTGCCGGCGCGCTGTTGGTGCTCTGTCTCCTGTCATATGAATTTACCGGTACGCCGTGGGGAATGATCAAGTTGCTGCGTACGTTTCAGATCGTCGAGATGTATTATGCCGGCAACGTCGATAAGGAATCACTCTTGACCGGAGCCCTGGAGGGGATTGTGGCCGATTTGGAAGATCGTCATTCCCTGTATCTGGACGGTGAAGTTCTGGAACAGTTTACGGAACAGACGCAGGCTTCGTATGCCGGCATCGGCGTGTATATCGCCGCCAGCGACGGCGGTAAAGGCGTCCTGGTCGCCGGTACCGTCGATGACAGTCCTGCAGGAGAAGCCGGTTTGCAGCGAGGCGATCTGATCATGGCCGTTGACGGCGTCGAGACGACGGGACTGCCGTTGGAAGAGGTATCCAAAAAAATTCGCGGCAAGGCGGACAGCATCGTGACGTTAACCGTTTTGCGCGGCGCCGAAACACGGGAGTATACGTTGACGCGGCGCCGGATACAATTGAAAACGGTGGCCGGCGAAATGGTGAAGGACAGCGATATCGGTTATATACGGATCATTTCTTTCAGCGAAAATACGGGAAAAGAATTCGGCGATACTTATGAAAAGCTGAAGTCCCAGGGGATGAAACGCATTATCCTCGATCTGCGCAACAATCCCGGCGGACTGGTCGATCAGGCAGCGGCTGTTGCCAACTATATCATGCCTGCCGGGACGACGGTCGTTTCGTATACGAAACGTGACGGTGCCGAAGAGGTGACGAAGACGGACGGACAGGAAGAACTCCTGCCTCTCGTCGTACTGGTCAACGAGAATTCGGCCAGCGCCGCCGAAATTGTTTCCGGCGATATACAGGATTTGGGCCTCGGTACGATTGTCGGCGTGAAGACGTACGGCAAAGGCACGGTGCAGGGGGTTTACCCCGTTGACGGCAGTGATGCCGTGAAGCTTACCGTAGCCAAGTACAAAACGGCCAAGGGCAGAGAAATCGACGGCGTCGGCGTCGTGCCCGACGTGGAAGTAAAATTGCGCGACGGCGACACGCGCGATTATCAGTTTGATAAAGCGGTGGAATTATTGGTACAATAGAGAGGACAGCCAGACAGGAGACATAGTATATGGATGCTGTGTCTCTTTGGCGTATTGGAGAAGGAGAACAGCATGTTTATTGATAGAGCCAGAATTTTTGTACAATCCGGCAAGGGCGGTGACGGTATGAGCAGTTTCCGTCACGAAAAATTCGTGCCCAAAGGCGGACCGAACGGCGGCGACGGCGGTCAGGGCGGAAACGTCATCCTCGTTGCCGACAGAAACGTCAATACCCTTGTCGATTTCCGTTATCGCCGTCTTTTTAAGGCGAGACCGGGTGGCAAAGGACAGGGAAGCAACAAGTTCGGCCGCGATGCTGACGATTTGTTGATCACCGTGCCTGTCGGCACGATCGTAAAGGATGAAGCTACCGGTGCGGTGATGGCCGACTTGAGCCGTGACGGACAGCAGGTTGTCGTTGCCAAGGGCGGTCGCGGCGGCCGCGGCAATTACCATTTCCGCACCAGCGCCAACAGAACGCCGACGTTTGCCGAAAAAGGCGAACCCGGCACGGAACGCTGGTTGCGTCTGGAGTTGAAAGTGCTGGCCGACGTCGGCCTCCTCGGGTACCCCAGCGTGGGCAAGTCCAGCATTCTTCGCAAAGTATCGGCGGCGCAGCCGGAAGTGGCGGCGTACCATTTTACGACGTTGAATCCGATCCTCGGCGTCGTTGATCTGTCGGATCAGCGCAGTTTCGTCATGGCGGATATTCCCGGACTGATCGACGGGGCCAGCGAAGGCGTCGGCCTGGGACATGACTTTTTACGGCATATTGAGCGGACGAAGGTCTTAGTCCATGTTCTCGACGTTTCGGGGACGGAGGGCCGCGATCCTATTGACGATTATGAAAAAATCAACGGCGAATTGGCCAGGTACAGCGAGAAGTTGGCGAAGAAGCTGCAGATCATCGCCGCCAATAAGGTCGATCTGCTCGGCGAGTCCGGAAATCTGGAAAAGCTGCAAGCCTATATGGCGGCGCAAGGACGCGAAGTGTATCCGATCTGCGCGCTGACCGGCGAAGGACTGGACAGTCTTTTGGAACGGGTCTGGACGTTGATTCAGGAATACGTTCCCGAGGCGGACGACAACAGTGATGAAGTCGTTTATAAAGCGGCGGAAAAACCCGATTTTGAAATCACGCGGGCTGACGACGGCGCATTCGTGATTACCGGCATGCGCATTGAACGGTTGGTGGCGATGACGAATTTTGACGACGACCAGTCGCTGCGCCGTTTCCAACGAATCTGGCGCTACATGGAGCTGGATAAGCTGTTAAAGGAAAAGGGAATTCAGGAAGGCGATACGGTCCGCATTTACACGATGGAATTTGAATATCGTCAGTGAGTAAAGGAGCGATACTGTGACAGGAAAAGATAAACAGGCGTTAAAAGCGCTGGCAAGTCAACTGCCGTCAGTCGTACAGATCGGCAAGGAGGGTTTGAGCAATCCCGTTATCGATAGTGCCAGAGCGGCATTGTCGGCGCGCGAGCTGATCAAAGCCCATGTTTTGAACAACGCGGCTTTGGATACGAAGGAAACGATGCAAACGCTGGCGGATATGTTGGGCGCCGAACTGGTACAGGTCATCGGCCACTACGGCGTTCTGTTCAAAAAGAAGAAAGAAAAGTCTCACTTTGCATTTATCAAAAACTAGGATGTGTTTCTCATGACGGAACGAGAAGCCGCGTTTGCCGGCAAAAAAAGAGTCGTCGTCAAGATCGGGTCCAGCTCCTTGACATATGCGACAGGAAAATTGAATTATCACCGTATGGAACAGTTGGTGCGGGAAATTGCCGATCTGGCCAATTCCGGTCGGGAAATGATCCTCGTTTCTTCCGCCGCCGTCAGCGCCGGCATGGCCTCGCTGGGCCTTTCGGAGCGACCTAAGGAAATACGCAGAAAGCAAGCGCTTGCCGCTGTCGGGCAGGGCTTACTGATGCATACGTATGAAAAGCTGTTTCGCGAATACGGGCAGATTGCGGGACAAGTATTGCTGACACGCATGGACGCACAGGACAGAAGCAAATTCATGCATTCCCGCAATACGTTGTTGACGATGATCGACATGCATATTATTCCGATCATCAATGAAAACGATGTCGTCGCCGTCGACGAATTCAAAATCGGCGACAACGATACGTTAGCGGCGATGGTGAGCAGTATTATTGACGCCGACTTACTGATTCTCCTCTCCGACGTGGACGGCTTGTATACGTCCAATCCGCAACATGACAAGGGCGCGCAGATTATTCGCGTCGTTGAAGAAATCGACAAACATTTTTATGACATTGCCGGCGGCACCGGGAGCGCTTTCGGAACAGGCGGTATGTACACGAAAATCAAAGCTGCGGCCATGGCGACCTCGGCCGAGGCCGATATGGTCATCGCTTCCGGCAGTGAAGACGGCGTCATTCGCCGGATTTGCGCCGGTGAACCGGTAGGAACTTGGTTCAAAGCTAAGGAGTCCCATTTACATAGCCGCAAACGATGGCTGCTTTCCGGCGGCAAGGCACAGGGGACATTAATTGTCGACGAAGGCTGCCGTAACGCTATCGTTTATAAGGGCGCCAGTCTCCTTCCCGTCGGTATTTGTCGGATTGAAGGCGACTTTTGTGAAGGCGATATCGTCGCCGTCGTTTGTGAAGGGATTACGATTGCCAAAGGCATTGTCAATTATGACAGCAGTTCCATCGCGGCGATTAAGGGCAAGAAGACGGAAGAGATAAGCGCGATTTTAGGCTACGACGGTCTTTACGATGAAGTGATTCATCGCGACAACCTCGTGGCCATATAAGAGAAAGGGGTTTTCTCCCATGGCATCTGAAGTACTGGAAAAGGCCAAACAGGCGCAGGCGGCAGCCGCTATCCTGGCACTGGCAAGTGAAGAAGAAAAAAACAGGGCGCTGTCTTATATGGCGGCAGCATTGGAAGCGGAAACGGAACGGATTTTGGCGGCAAACAGAGAAGACGTGCTGCAAGCTGAGGGAAAAGGTATGGCGCCGGCTATGCTGGATCGCCTGACCCTGACGGCGGCCCGGATCCGCGATATGGCTGACGGCGTGCGGCAAGTTGCCGCGTTACCGGATCCGACAGGTGCGCAGCTTGCCGCCTGGGAGCGGCCGAACGGCTTGCAGATTGAACGCGTTGCCGTGCCCCTCGGCGTTATTGCCATTATTTTCGAGTCCCGTCCCAATGTCACCGTCGATGCCGCGGCCCTTTGCCTTAAGACCGGCAACGCCTGCATTCTGCGCGGCGGCAGCGAGGCGATTCGTTCCAATTTGGCGCTGGCGGCGGTATTGCAGGAAAGTCTGCAGCGTGCCGGCCTGCCGCGGACCGGGCTGGCAATGCTGGAGAACACCGATCGGGCGCTGGTCCGGGAACTTCTGACGCTGCGCGCATATATAGACCTGGCCATTCCCCGCGGCGGCGCCGGTTTGATCCGGATGGTCGTTGATACGGCGACGGTTCCCGTCATCGAGACAGGAAGCGGTATCTGCCACGTTTACGTCGATGCAGCCGCCGATCTCGACATGGCGGCCCGAATCGTTGAAAATGCCAAGATTTCCCGTCCCTCTACGTGCAATTCCATGGAAACGTTGCTGCTGCACCGCGAGATTGCCAAAGAAGCGTTGCGGAAGCTGGTGCCGCTGTTGACGGCAGACGGCGTCGAAATGCGCGGCGACGGGCGAAGCCGTTCCCTTGACGCCGCGATCGCTATTGCCGGCGAAGACGCGTGGCATACGGAATATAATGCGCTGATCATGTCCGTCAAGATCGTCGATTCCTTTGAAGAAGCAGTGGAACATATCAACCGATACGGCACTCACCATTCGGACTGCATCGTGACGGACAATGCGGAGGTGGCTGAAGCCTTTCTCCGTCGCGTCGATTCGGCCGCCGTTTATGTCAATGCGTCGACGCGATTTACTGACGGTTTCGAATTCGGGTTCGGTGCGGAAATCGGCATCAGCACGCAGAAGCTGCACGTGCGCGGGCCGATGGGATTGCAGGCCTTGCTGACGTATAAATACAACATCCGCGGTCAGGGGCAGATTCGTGTATGATCCGGCTCCTGCGCGGTTATTGGCGGACTCTGCGGCAATATGCGGCGGCGCCGAAGACCCGTTATGAGTATAAGCATTACTTGATCTTTCTGATTCTTTACGGCTTAGTTCTGGCCGTCGTTTGGGGAGGAATTTATTTTTATTATGGAAACCACCAGATTGGGAATCATGGGAGGAACGTTCAATCCGATTCATTTCGGACATTTGCTGATTGCCGAGGAAGCGCGCCAGCAGCTGCATCTGGACCGCATTCTCTTCATCCCCTCTTATGCGACGCCGAATAAGGATATTTGCGGTGCGACTGCGGAGGAGCGCCTGGCCATGGTGCGCCTTGCCGTCGACAGCAATCCCCACTTTGTCGTAAGCGACATGGAGATTCGCAGAAAAGGGCCGTCCTATACAGTCGATACGCTGCGACTGCTGCGAACCGTATACGGCAAGGACAGCGGACTTTATTTCATTTCCGGAACCGATACGATCCACGATCTGCCTAATTGGCACAAGCCGGAAGACGTCCTTCGCCTTTGCTATTTTGTCGGTGCTTCACGGCCGGACGGTACGGAAGAGATTGAGCCGATCATTACCAAGTACGGTGATCTCGGCTGCAAGATTATTCCTCTGGCGGTGCCGGAATTGGAAATCTCTTCGACAGAAGTGCGGCGCCGCCTGCAGGCGGGCTTATCCGTCCGCTATATGATTCCCGATAACGTTGCTGATTTCATTTATAAAAACGGAGTATATCAATGTGTACACAAGAAATAAACGAACGGATCCGCCAAGAACTGCAGCAGTCATTATCTCCCCGGCGCTATCGCCATACCCTGGGCGTCGCCTCCGCGGCGAGACGGCTGGCACTTGCCAACGGCGCCGCAGCGGACAAGGCGGAAACGGCCGGGCTGCTGCATGACGCGGCAAAGGAACTGCCGTTGCCGGATATGCAGCGATTGGCGGTGCAGGAGTACGGCCGTACGCTGCCGGAGACGATTTTTCGGACTGCCAGTTTGCTGCACGGTTATGCCGCGACGACGATCGCCAGGGAGCGGTATCAGATCGACGATGACGATATTCTGAAAGCCATCGCCCATCATACGACAGGCGCCGCGGCCATGGGGCTGTTGGAAAAAATTGTTTTCATGGCTGATTATATCGAGGAGAATCGCGATTTCGAAGGCGTCGAGACATTACGAGAAATTACGGCACGCAGTCTGGATGAAGGCGTTCTGGCAGGGTACGACATGACAATCCTCCATTTGCTGGAACAGCACAAGACGATCTATGCCGGTACCGTGACGAACCGCAACGCTCACTTGCTGCAGATGCGGTCACAAGGCGGGAGGGACTGACATTGGAACGAAAGGAACGTGAAGGGCGGCGCAAAAATGTCCGTTTACGCCTGCAACATACGAAACAGAAGAAGGGACACGGCAAAGCGTTTCACATTTTGTTGACGCTCGTCCTGATTTTTGCCGCCGTCGCCGCCGCCGCATACGGGTGGTATCAGTATCAAGCTTTCCGCGGCGACACGGAACCGGCTCGGGGCAATACGGCTACGGAGGCTTTCGATCAGGTAAGTCCCGACATTCCGCTTTATGTCCTTATTATCGGAGTAGACGATGAAAAGGACAGGCAAGCCAACTTTGTGGCTGTCGCAGCCATTAACAAAGAAAAACAGACCGTTGATTTTATTTCTCTGCCCGATAATACGCGTATTGACGGCAGAAAAGAAAAGGGACCGCAGACGTTGGCGTCCGTTTATACCGAAGGCGGCCTGACCTTGGTACAGGCGGTCATTGAAGACATGTTTCATATTCCGATCAAGTATTATGCCGTCTTTACAACGGACAACTTCCGCAAGATGATGGATATGAACGGCGGTCTCAATTTGTATGTGGAAAAAGACGTGTATCATGAAGACGCTGCCGGCGTGACCGATATCGATCTGCAAAAAGGGTATCAATATCTGAACGGCGAGACAGGTATCGGCTACCTGCGTTATTTGGATGCAGACGGCGACCTTTCCCGCGTGCAGCGTCAGCTGCGTTTTATCAAATCTTTTTACCGGCAGGAAAAGGAAGCATGGGTCGTTCGGTCCATGCTGAATATGTATCGTTTCTGGACTGCCGTTGAGTCCAATATTTCCGCTAAGGATATGGCTCGTCTTGTCTGGACCTTTCGGCATGTCGGCGCTGACGATGTCAAGTTCTATATCCTTCCCGGCGAAACGGCCAAAAATGCCAATTTGCAGGGAGACGGCACGAATTACTGGATTGCCGATCCCGTAGAGGTGCAGCGGATTATCGGCAAGACCAACAACACGATCGTTTATGACGACGCCAAGACCGGAAAACAGACGAGTGCGAAAAACGCCTCTCCCTCCGGAGCCGCAAAACGTGAAAATCAGACGGCAAACGCCGGTAACACGGAAAACAAACCTAAAGGAGATCAGGAATGAACACAAACGTAAAAGAATATGAAATTATCGCTAAGTCGATTGCAGATAAAAAAGGCTGGAACATCGTCATTTTGGATATGTCCGAAACGACAATATTGGCTGACTGCTTCGTTATTTGCAGCGCCCGGAACGTACGGCAGGCCCAGAGCATTGCCGATGCCGTGGAAGAGGCGTTGAAGAAGGAAGGGCGCGCCGTACGTCACCGGGAGGGATATACCGGCGGCCGCTGGATCCTCTTGGATACGGGCGACACGGTCGTTCATATCTTCATGGAACAGGAACGGGACTATTACGGTCTGGAAAATGTATGGAGCGATACGGAACGAATTCCGTTTGAAGGAGCGTAACATGGGTACGTTATTACAGGAAAACAGCATTGCCGAACTGGAAGTGCTGCGGGTCAGCGATGCCGGCGCATTTCTGAACGGCGGCACGGGAAATACGAACGATGATATTCTTTTGCACAAGAACCAACAGCTTGAACCGGTTTCTGTCGGTGCCGTTGTCAAAGTTTTTCTCTATCATGATCCGTCAGGACGACTGACAGCCAGTATGCGGTTGCCGAAGATCAAAGTCGGCCAGATCGGTTATGCACCGATCATCAATACGACGCGGTTCGGCGCCTTTGTTGAAGTCGGCACGGAACGGGGCATATTCATGCCCTTTGCCGAAATGAAAGGACGCCCTAAAGAAGGCGAATACGTATGGGTCAAACTGTATGAAGATAAGTCACACCGCCTCGCCGTTTCCATGGAAGTGGAAGATGAAATGCGCCGCGCCTCCGTCGCGGCCGACGATGCCAGAATCGGCGCCTGGGTAGAAGGCGCCGTTTACAATATCAATGAGCAGGGAGCGTATTTAATGACGCGCGAACGGTGGATTGCCTTTCTGCATCGCAGTGAATGGCTCGGGCCCGTACTTATCGGCCAGATGATCAAGGGACGGATCACGTTCCTGCGCGACGACGGCAGGATCAATATCTCTCTTCGTCTTGTCAAAGAACAGGCGATGGACGCGGACAGCGAAAAAATACTTGCCTTTCTGAAGGAACGAAACGGAAAAATGCCGTATTGTGACAAGACCGCGCCGCAGGTTATCAAAGCGAAGTTCAATCTGAGCAAGGCTTCCTTCAAGCGCGCACTGGGACATTTGATGAAGGAGAAGAAGATTCGCCAGGAAGACGGGTGGACGTATGCCGTAGCAGAGGCGGAGATTACGGAAAAAGAAGGTACGAAATAAAGAAGGAACAGCGGAAAAGAAGTCTGCCGGCAACGTGCAGGCGCCGCCGGGAGACTTTTTTTCTGTTTGACTAAGATTGTAAAAACGCCGTTGTCAACTTTTCCAGCGATGTCTGGTCCGCTCCGCCCATGAGCTCGCGGGCCGAGTGCATGGCCAGGACCGGAACGCCGACGTCCATCGCACGCATAGCCAAATGGGCTGAAAGTACGGAACCCAGCGTGGAACCGCCGCTCATATCGGAGCGATTGACGAAATACTGAAGAGGAATGCCTTCACGCCGGCATAAGGCGATGATGACGGCAGCTGCTTCGGCATCACCGGCGTACCGTTGGCTGCAGGCTGTTTTCAATACGGGGCCGCCGTTCAAAAGAGGAAAGTTCGTGATGTCATTTTTCTCCGGATAGTTGGGATGCATGCCGTGGGCGACATCAAGAGAGAGCAGGAAACCCCGGCTGTGGCAGGCCATGTAGTCTTCATAGGTAAAGCCGAGATTCAGATAAATACGCTGCAGCAATTCCGGCAAAAGAGAAGACGCGGCACCTTGTTTCGTATGGTTACCGACCTCTTCATTATCAAACAAGGCGACCAGGCGGATTCCCTCTCTGTGCCGCCGGGACGAGATCGCTTCCAGACAGGCCTTGACGGAAGTCAAATTGTCGAGCCGCGGCGATGACAGAAATTCGTCGTTACAGCCGGTGCAAGTGCCGTGCTCTGTCGGATAGACAGTCAGGTCATAGGATACTATCTCCTCTTTCGGTATGCCGCAGCAGCCGCTCATGAAGGTGAGAAAGTCCGATTCATCATGGCCCGTTCCCATTAGGGGCAACATTTCCTTTTGCGGATTTAACGACAGTCCGTCATTCGTTTTCGGATTCATGTGGATTGCCAGACGCGGAATCGTCAAAAACGGTTTACCGATATCAATCAGCATGGGTCTGGGTTGAAAAGCGTCGCTGCCGCAGAGGGTCAATTTTCCGGCGGCTGACAGGGGACGGTCAAGCCATGACTCGCGAATCATGCCGCCGTATACTTCGACATTCACTTTACGGTAGCCGTGGACGGTCAGATCGGGATTCGGCTTTATGCGCAGACAGGGGAAATCCGTATGAGCAGCCGCCAAACGCAGAGAAGCGCATGGCTCGGCGCCGATGGTAAAGGCGATCAGCGTCGAATCATATACGGATACCATGTAGGCCTTTCCGCTTTGCAGGCGCCACGTATCGGCGAGTTTCAATTCTTCAAAGCCGTTGTTGCCGAGGACTTCCGTCGCCTTGCGGATAACGTGAAAAGGGGACGGGCTTTTTTTTATAAACTCAAGTAATGACGATATATGGGACATATGTATTCTCCTCTCGTTTTTTATATTATATCATAACCATACTAAAGAATAATTCATCTCATTAGCAAGAACGGACATGCTATTAAATAAAATTACAAACTTTTCTTTTTTAGTGAAATATTATGTCATAAATCGCTTATTTTACCTGTTAAAATAAATACTAATATTCACAAAGATAGGTAAAATATCTTGACAAGATACTTATCTTCCGATATACTCATCTTTGTAATTGAAAAGTAATATCAAATAAAAAGCGGGAAGCATACTTTGTAGAAAGGAAGATGAAGATGAGTGTCGTAATTGTCGGTGGAAATGATTGCATGGTCTGCAGATATAAAAACCTCTGTAAAAAATACGCGTATAAAGCAAAAGTATTTACCCAGGTCCCGAGTGATTTTAAATCGAAGATCGGTTCTCCGGACCTCGTCGTTCTTTTTACAAGTACCGTCAGCCACAGTATGGTACGCTGCGCACTGCGAGAAGCACAGCGTAAGAATGCGGACGTAGTTCGCTCTCATACGAGCAGTTCAAATGCGCTGCAGTCAATTTTGGAAGAGCACAGTAAACAACACGTCGATCAGGCCTATTAAGTTTGTTCTCATCTGTTTTTGACACTATTTATTAAGATATGTATCATTTTTATTCAGCGCGGTACAGGATCGCTTAATCGTCTCCCATTGACATATGTTCTTGTTTTGAAAATAATTACAAGGTAAAAAACAGATAAAAAGGAAGATAATTATCAAAATAAATGACCGAATGCCGATAATTGATGATAAATAAGTATGTATTTTAAGAAAAAATTTTATTTAGAATGGTTGCCAAAAAGCAGTAATATGAGTTATTCTATTATTAACAGGAGGAAACGTCACGATGAAGATAATGAAGCTATGCGACATGGAAACAGGTGCATCGGGAACCATTGAAACGCTCGAGGGACGAGGGAATATACAACATCGGCTGGTTGATATGGGCGTTGTAAATGGTTCTCATATTTCCGTCGTTAAAAGGGCGCCCTTAGGCGATCCGATTGAAGTGAAAGTAAAAGGCTGTTCGTTGGCACTGCGTTTGAGCGAAGCGGCCATGATTGATGTTATTGTTGCAGAGGGGGAGTAGGAAATGACTGAAGCGGGAAGAATCAAGATCGCCCTTGCCGGTAATCCCAATTGCGGCAAAACTACTATTTTCAATAATATTACAGGCGCTAAACAGCATGTCGGCAATTATCCGGGCGTAACAGTGGAAAAGAAGGAAGGCCACTGTACGGTAGACGGAAAAGAGTTGCTGTTCATTGATCTGCCAGGCACGTACAGCCTAACGGCCCGTTCGCTGGATGAAGTCGTTGCGCGTAATGTTATCATTAATGACAAACCTGATATTATTGTCAATGTTCTCGATGCCTCCAATTTGGAACGAAATCTGTACCTGGCCGCGCAGATTATTGAACTCGGCTGCCCTGTCGTCGTAGCTTTGAACATGATGGATATTGCGCAGCGTATGGGTATAGAAATTGATTTAAAAAAGCTTGGGAAAAAACTTGGCGCCGTCGTTGTGCCGCTGATCGGCAGTAAGAATATCGGAACTAAAGAATTGTTGCAGACGTTGGCAAGTATGCCGCAGCAGGAAAAAAGAGAAAATGCCGTCATTGATTACGGTTCGGCCGTAGAGCCGTATATTGCGCGAATGACGGATGCGCTGAAAGAATCCGGCAGTATTCATTATCCGTTACGTTGGTTGGCTGTAAAGCTTCTGGAAAATGACAGTGATGTAATCGGCAAGGTGAAGGCCGTCGACGGAACGGAAACGATGCTGGCGCTGGCCGATTCGATGCGCAGCGAGTTGCAGCAGACCGTCGATCTGGATTTCTATTTCGCCCAATGCCGACATCAGTTTGCCGTCGATGCCTTTAACGGTGCAATCGTCGAGAGCGGCAGCACCGACAGCCTATCCGACCGCATCGACGCCGTGTTGACGAATCGCTGGCTCGGATTGCCGATCTTTTTTGTCCTCATGTGGGTCATGTTCAATGCAGTTATCAATCTTGGCGCCTATCCGCAGGGGTGGCTGGAAAGCGGCTTCGGAGTCTTAGGCGATTATTTTGGCGAAATCATTGCCGATGAGCAGCTCCGCTCCCTTGTCGTGGACGGCGTCATCGGCGGCGTCGGCGCCGTTATCAGCTTTGTGCCCCTGATCGTGCTCTTGTATCTGTTTATCGGTTTGCTGGAAGATTCGGGGTACATGGCCCGCGCGGCCTTTTTGATCGATCGTATTATGCGTGCTTTCGGATTGCATGGCAAATCGTTCATACCGATGATTCTCGACTTCGGCTGTAATGTTCCGGGAATCATGGCGGCCCGCACACTGGACAACGAAAAAGACCGCATGGTCACGATTCTGGCGTCCCCTTTCATGAGCTGCAGCGCTAGACTGCCTGTATATACGCTGTTCATTGCCGCTTTTTTCGGCGCTACCGGTTATGGCGGTACCGTTCTCTTCGGCCTGTACGTACTGGGCATCGTCGTTGCTATTTTGGTGGCCATTATTTTGCGCAAAACCGTTTTCAGCGGTGAACAGGAACCGTTTGTCATGGAAATGCCGCCTTATCATGTGCCGACGCTCCGCGGCGTCCTGATGCACATGTGGGAACGGTCCATCCTTTATTTAAAAAAAGCCGGTACCATTATTCTCGGCGCTTCTATTCTGGTCTGGTTCCTGACGGCATACCCCATGGACGTGGACTATACGAAAGATTACGATGCGGCCAGAGCTTCTGTAACGGCACAGGCTGAACGCGATACAGCCGCACTTCTGACAACTTACGGTCTGACCGCGACAGACGAGGATGGGGAACTGCAGACCATGTTAGATGAAATGACGGCCGCTGCAGAAGACGAAAAAGCGGCTGCCGAAGAAGAACAGGACGTCGGATCTGTCGCCGATGCCGAAGCGTTGCAGCAAAAGTCGCCGTATCCGGAAGCATTCGCCGCGTTGGCGGCGGAAAATCCCGTTGCATATGAAAAAGCGCTGCCTTTGTTTACGATACAGCAAGACGCCGATGAGGCTATTGCCGTTCTGGACGAAGAGGAAACGTCGGAAAAACTTTCGCAAAGTTACGCCGCCCGTTTGGGACACTTTATCGAACCGGTTATCGCGCCTCTCGGCTTTGATTGGAAGATCGGCGTCGGTATTGTCGCCTGCACGGCAGCAAAAGAAGTCATGGTTTCCACGTTGGCAACGATTTACAGCGTTGAAGCTGATGATGCCCATCAGGCGAGCCTGGTTACCTATTTAGCGAATGATTCGAGTTTTAACCCCGCCATTGCCCTGTCGCTGATGGTTTTCAGTCTGTTGTACATGCCCTGCATTGCCGCATTGGCCGTTATCAAGCGGGAAACGAACTCGTGGAAGTGGATGGGATTTTCTGCAGGTTTAGGTCTGGCCCTGGCCTACGGGTTATCGTTTATCACCTATCACCTGGCTTTGTTGGCAGGATTGGGTGCGTGATCAGAAAGAAGGGGGAAATATGAGTCCTGCACTGCTTATCGTTATTATCGCCGCCATTGCCTTGGCCGTTTACGGCATCCGTCATCTTCGCGCGCTGTTGCGCGGTACGGCAGGTTGTTCCTGCTGCAGCGGCTCAAAAGGAGGTTGCAGCGGCTGCGCATCGCACGGGGCCAAGCACCTGTCCCGCTCGACTGCCGAAAAATAGTATTTGCATATTGAAAAACTCTCCTTTTCGGTATAGGATTAAAGGAGAGTTTTTTTATTAAGGAGGAATATACGATGGACTTTCACTATAGTGAAGATAAAATCTGGCTTACTGACGAAAAAGGAATAACAATTGCAGAAATCGATTTTCCGAAGAACGGCGACGGCGAACGTACGATAACGCATACCTTTGTCGACGACTCGCTGCGCGGTCAAGGCGTAGCCGGCAAATTGGTCCGCGCTGCTGTCGAGCAAATCCGCGGCGCCGGAGAAAAGACGAAGGTTACCTGCTCCTATGCCGCCGCCTGGTTGCAGCGCCACCGCGAATATGATGATCTGCTGATCAGGTGATATCGTCGACTTTAGACTGTTCGATGCTGGTGCAAAATACGTGAATGGGTATGGCCTAACTTTTTTTGGGCATTGCCAGTTTTGTCAAAGACGAATGCATGAAAAAGAACCTGTCGGGAATGGCGGCAGGTTCTTTTTTTGTGCGTCAGAAAAATTAAGTGGGGGAACTATTTTTGGGGATGATACACAGATAGTTTTGAAAAGTAGAAAAATTATTAACTGCAACAATTATAAAAATTTTACAATTATTGATAAAAAATTTAGACATGGATGAAAAATAAAATTTAAGTATATAGGTAAATGATTCTCCCAAAGAGATAATACGTATATTTACTGTCTTTTTTTGAACGGAATATTCTCTATTCGTTTCACTGTTGAGAAAAGACGGGATTTCCAAGGAAAAGAAAAAATGTATTTATGATTTTATAAATGAAAATAGTGTACTTATTAATCCAATGATAATATGTTCATATTTTAACATAATTATAAAAATCTGCAGCGATTAAAGTCTAAAAAAATATTTCGTCTTAACTTTAATTACTGGACAAAATAAGTCGTAAATGCTACATTATTCTGGACAAAAAACTGTAAGTATTATTTAACAGAAGCGTGATTTGGGAGGCGTCAATCAATGAATCATTTTTATCGTGTAATCTGGAGCAACGTAAAAACAGCTATGTTGTTGTTGCTGAGATTGTGAAAAGCAGCGCAAAGAAACGAAGCGGCAAAAAAGGGATTTCTGCAGCGCTATTCTTAACGGTGCTTATGTTGACGGCATCGACTGCCGGCGCTGAAAATTTTACGGTAGGAACGGGAACAACGACAGGGGCGAATAGCATCAGCACCAATTCTGATGCCATTTTACTTGTCGGCAGCGGCAATGCAGTCAGCACGACGACAGGAGCCAACCTGATCGGCACTGATAATACCGTCAAAAGCCGGCCTCATACGAATGCGGCGGATACAATCATCGGCCATGGGAACGTTGCCGATGATAATGACCCATGGCCCGATTTGACACAAACGGTTACGGTTATCGGCAATAATAATAAGCTTGCCAGTGCCAGCACCGGCATCGTTATCGGTGATAATCAAACGCTTGGCGCCCCCCCGGGATACGATTGTCATCGGGTCCATGAACGCAGATGAGGCGGCAGATGCGGCGGTCAAAGAAGCGGGGCAAGGCGGAGACAGCGTCGTCATCGGTTATCACGCTCACAGCAGAGGGATTAACGGCGGCGGCATGAACGTCGTGGTCGGGGATCGGTCCAAGGCGGATGGATGGCAGGAAACGGTGACCGGGATTAAATCCGTTGTGGAAGGCGGCGACTATAGTACTGACGGCTATCTTGCCTCTGTTTACGGAGCCTTGAATCAAGTCGCGTCCGGCGGCAGCCAGACGGATTTTGACGGAACGGCAAATAGCATTGTCGGCGCAGTCAATAAAACGGAAAATGCCAATGGCGTCGTTATTATGGGAGCCGGAAACAAAGTTACGCATTCTTACGGGAAATCCGTGCTGGCTGCGGATGGCTCAGGACTGCCAATGGGATGGTACTGGCAAGGGAATCTTTCTTTGGGACAGTATTATGCCCTTGACAAGGATAATATCAGTTACGACGATCTCCTTTTCACAATGGGTACCTATCTGTCGACCAGCGGTGGTTCCGTCGTTGCTTTGGGGAATGGAAATACGTCGGACTACGCTGTCGACTCTCAATTGATCGGCGCTGGAAACGTGGTCAGCGGTACTGCCGATCGGACGAGCTTCAATAATACGATAACCGGTTATGCCAACAAAGGCGTCAATATCAATCACGTATCCGTCGTAGGTACGGGGAATACGCTGTCCGCGTCCTCTTCGGATGTCGTCATCGGAGATTACCACGAAATGTATGGCGGTAAAAACAATGTAGTCATCGGTTCGATGGCCTCAAAAGAAACTACGGTTACGAAGCACTATACGATTACAGTAAAAAATAACGATACCGGTGAGATCATACCGGAAGATATTCCGTATACGGTAACGGAAACAGTACCGGTCAAAGGGCATGCGGCAAATGTAAATAATACAGTCATGATCGGTTATAACGCAGACGCAACCGGTGATAACAGCATTGCCATCGGGACGAATGCACAGACGGTTCAAGGACATCCGATGAGTCCCGTACGCGGCATAGCTACAGGCGCCGCAGCCGTCGCCATCGGCTCGGCCGCTACCGCTGCCGGTTACAGTTCCGTTTCTGTCGGAAATGAAGTCGGAAAGGACTCCAGCGGCTATTACAACTTCGCTTTTGGTTCAGAATCAGGACAGAATCTCAGCGGAGAAGAAAATGTTTCCATTGGGAGATGGGCAAATAATAATACCAAGACAAGTCAAAATATCGCCATCGGTCTGAATGCCTTAAATGGTGCTGAGGATTTAGCCAATGCGCCCAAGGTTATTTCTGATATCTATGCGTCCGGCGGGAACTCCGCCATCGGATCCGGCGCGCTGCAGGGACTCAGGGGTTCGAGCAACGTGGCTTTAGGAACTCGTGCCGGTTGGGGAATGCGGGGATCCGGCAATATCATTTTGGGGACTGTAGCAGGATCCAGCGCAGGCGTCAATGCAGACAATACACCTCTTTCCAACTCTATCATCATGGGAACACAAGCCGGAAATCATACCGGCGGAAACATGGACGTCATTCTTGGTAATTTTCAGAATAATAACGTAGTTGCCAGCAATGTAGTCGCTGTCGGATCCAATTCGATAATCAGCAAGCAGTTCGGTTTGGGCATCGGTCACGGTATCATGAATGATGCCGAATATGGTCTTGCAGTAGGTTCCTATAACAAGTTGGCCTCTACGGCGAAAAAGTCAGGCGTATTCGGAATCGGTACTGACGACGGTGTCACGACTATCTCCGGAGCAGGTTCTTATGCCGTAGGGAATGACAATACCATTGCTTCTGACGACGGTTTTTCCGTCGGCAACAATAATCATATTTCCGGACATGAAGGCAATACGGCTATCGGATCGGGCAATACGATAGAACAAGGAACAAAAGATATCCTTTTCGGAGATAATCATAAGCTGGCCGGAACGACGTCTCACAATATCGTGCTTGGTTCTTCCGATTCCGATACCGCTTTAAACGGTATCAACGAAACCGTCAGTATCGGTCATAATTCGGCGGCGACAGACAATCAAGCCATCGCCATCGGTACCGGCGCACAGGCGACGGGCGCGAAGTCTATTTCTATCGGTACGGGCAATACCGTTTCCGGCAGCGGTTCCGGGGCAATCGGCGATCCGAGTCTTGTCAGCGGCAGCGGTTCCTATGCAGTGGGGAACAATAACACCGTAACGACAGACAATACGTTTGTCTTCGGAAATAATGTAACGAATACAACGGCCTCTTCCGTATTTCTCGGAGACGGTTCCGCTTATGTGGCGAAGGATATCACGACCGAAGGAAGCGATAAGACTTATACCCGTGATACGATAAGCGGGAAGACGTTGCGTTTTGCCGGCGGTGACGACGTCGTCGGCGTTGTTTCCGTCGGGTCCGCCACGCAGACACGCCGGATTCAAAATGTGGCACCTGGCCTTATCAGCAGCGCGTCAACGGATGCCGTCAACGGCAGTCAGCTGTATGCCGTCGCCGCCGCATTAAACAACTCGATCACTGCCGTAAATAATGAAACGATGACCTTTACCGGTGATACTGGCCGTGTCGACAGAAAACTGGGTACGGCCATTACCGTTACGGGTGACGCCAATATTACGACGAAAGCGACGGAGTCAGGGGTACAGGTCAATTTGAATAAAACGATTGATCTCGGAACGGACGGGAGCATAAAAACGGGGAATACGGTCATCAATACGGAAGGGATCACGAGCAAGTCTGTACGCGTCGGAGCTACGGCCGTTACCTCTGAAGGAATGACCGTTACCGGCGGTCCGACGGTGACCAAGACGGCTGTAGATATGGCCGGGCAGCAGATCCATCATGTGTCTGACGGCACAGCGAGCAGTGACGCAGCCACAGTAGGACAGGTACGGTCTCTGCAGGACAAAGGGACGAACTATGCCGGCGACAAGGGAGCGGTGATTCATAAGGATTTGGGAAGCACGCTGAAAGTAACAGGCGGCGCGACTGGCGAACTTTCGGACAATAATATTGGCGTCATATCGGAAAACGGCGAACTGAAAGTTAAACTGGCGAAAGAAATCACAGGGCTTACTTTTCTCAAGGTGGATAAGCTGGAAGTAGGACAAAACTCCACGGAGATCACGGATACGAGTGTCGAAACGGATACGCTGAAAGTCGGGAAGATGACGATAGATAAAGACACGGGGATCGATGCGGGACAGACGGCTATACATAACCTTGCCGACGGTACGAGCGACAGCGATGCGGCCACTGTGGGACAGGTAAAGCGCTCATTCGGTGAAATCGACAATAAACTCAACGCGATCGGCACGCGTGTTGATCGTGCAGGGGCCGGGGCGGCGGCACTTGCGGCATTGCATCCGCTGGATTTTGATGCCGATGATAAATGGGACTTCGCAGCGGGATACGGCAATTACGCAGGAGCCAACGCCGTGGCGGTAGGCGCTTTTTACCGGCCGGACGAAGATACGATGTTCAGTGTCGGCGGCAGCTTCGGCGGCGGTGAGAATATGATTAATGCCGGCGTTTCCTGGAAACTGGGGCGCGGTAACCATGTTTCCACATCTAAAAAAGAAATGGCCAAAGAAATTGCAGAATTAAAGGGGGCAGGTTCAACAATTGACGGCTTTAGTCCAGCAGTTGACGGCAGACCGCAATACGGTTGCCGCCAAGGCATAGTATTTCGACAGGAAGGTAAAACATTATTCATGATTAGAAGAGAGTTGCATTTATGCGGCTCTCTTTTTCTTTCGCCGTCGATGGCATGATAAGCTTCCAGCTCTGTACTGCGGCAGCTGCAGATTGGAGGGATGCGCAGCTATAGAAACTGTGGTATGATACATAGCGTACAGGTATATAGGGGGAGTAGGAATTAATGAAAATTATAGACAGTCATTTCCATTTCAGTGATTTTCCCGGCTTTGATGAACTTGCCGTTGCGGCAGGTCATGTCAATTCTGCCGATCATTTGCGCCGGGCATATGCGGAAAACGGCATTATTCACGGCGTTGTCATGAGCAACAGATCGTTGTATCCGGAAGATCATCACTATCCTGATTTTATGAGTTATTGTATCGGATTGGACCATATGGATACGGATACCCGTTCCCTGGCGGAGCAGGCGGTTCTCGTCGAAGAAAATTTGAAACGGCCGTCTTGTGTCGGTATCAAGTTGTATCCCGGATATAATCATTTTTACGTTTACGATGATTTTCTCGATCCCTTTTATCAGCTGGCAAGAAAATACGACAAACCTGTCGCCATTCACACGGGCTTGACGGCGACGTCGCGGGCTCTTTTAAAATACAGCCAACCGCTGACGCTTGACGAGGCGGCCGTCAAGTATCCGGATGTGCAGTTTGTCATGTGCCATTTAGGTAACCCCTTCCTTCAGGATGCGATTGCCGTCATGGAAAAGAATGGCAATGTCGCTGCCGATCTGTCAGGACTGCTGGAAGGAAAGATGGCTGATCGGGCTGCCTTCTTCAAAAAGAAAAGAGGCTATCTGGAGCTGTTGCGCAATTGGCTCGAATATCTGGACTGCTACGATCGTTTCATGTTCGGTACGGATTGGCCTTTAGCCAATCTTGGCGATTATATTTCCTTTACCCAAGAAATTGTACCGGAAAGCGAGTGGAATACCGTTTTCTATGAAACGGCGAAACGGTTATATAAATTGCCGGTATAAAGAAAAGGAAGTTTCTTTTCTCTAAAGAGACTTCCTTTTTTGTTGCAGAACGACATAAAGTCTGGTATACTTTTCATAGCATATTGTTGATCGAATCAACTAACAAAAGAGGGATACATAATGGATTGCATGAGTGTCGGCCGTAACTTCGGTATTTTGAATCGAAGGACGCAGTTGTATATTACGAACTGCTGCCGGCAATGGCGAATTTCCTATTCGGAATACGTACTGCTGGAACAGCTTTACGTGACGGAAGGGATTACACAGGATGAATTGGCGGCCTTGCTCTATATCGACAAGGCTATGGTGGCCCGCGGTCTGAAATCGCTTGAAGAAAAAGGCTATCTTTACCGACTCAAAGGCGAGCGGGACAAACGGCAAAAGACGATCCGTCTGACGGTCAAAGCCAGAAATATCGAGGCTGTATTCCATGATGTCGTGCTGCAATGGCTGAAACGCATTACGGTTACCATGAGCGAAACGGATTTGCAACGGATGTTGGACGACTTGCGGGAAGTGACGAAAAACGCTGCGGAAGCCGATCTGAATTTAAAGGAAAGTGATGAAGGTGATGCACTATGAATAAACACGTATATGCCGGCGCCGTCGTTCTGGCGCTTTGTCTGTCGGCAGCGCTCGCCGGTTGCGGCAATGAACAGCAGGCTGCGGAGAAACCGCTGCTTGTACGTACGGAAACGGTCGGCACGAAAAGCGGTGCGACTGCGGCCGATTATGCCGGCGTAGTAAAGGGCCGGTATGAAAGTAACCTTTCGTTTCAAGTCAGCGGCCGGATCACGTCTCGCAATGTGCAACTCGGCAGCGTAGTCCACAGCGGCGAAGTCTTGATGACCGTCGATCCGAAAGACGTACAGCAAGGTGTCAACCAGGCTGCTGCCGTCACGGCGGCGGCACAAGCCCAATATGATCTGGCGGCATCCAATTTGGCCAGATACCAGGCCCTGTATACGCAGAATGCCGTCAGCGCGGCGCAGCTTGATCAGTATCAAACAGCCTATGATCAGGCCGCGGCCCAGTATCGTCAGGCTGCGGCGCAGGCCCAGTCCCAGCAGAATCAACTCTCTTATACGGCGTTAACTGCCGATGCGGACGGCGTTATTGCCGCCGTCAGCGGCGAAGTCGGCCAGGTGGCCGCCGCCGGTCAGCCGGTATTGACCTTGGTCCATTCCGGTGACTTGGAGGTTGAAATTCACGTTCCTGAAAATCATGTCGATGATTTTCGCGCCGGAAAAGAAGTAACCGTTTCCTTCTGGGCCCTGCAGCAGCAATCGGCGCAGGGGATCGTCCGCGAAGTGGCGCCGATGGCGGACAGTGTGACGCGGACGTATACCGTCACGGTTTCTTTGCCGTCGCCGCCGCAGGGAATGCGGCTCGGCATGACGGCTACGGTAACGGCCAAGGGAGAAACGCCCGATACGACAGCTTACGTGTTGCCGTTGTCAGCCATTTATCAGACAGGAAATACGCCCTATGTTTGGGTCGTAACGAAAGATCATGCCGCAACGCTGAAAAAAGTGACCATCGTCTCCTTCGGCGATGATAACGTACAGGTAACCGGTCTCGCTGCCGGCGACGTCGTCATCACCGCCGGCGTACACCTCCTTCAGGAAGGGCAGCCGGTGCGATTGGAAGGTGACGAAGGGTGAGAAATCTGAGTGAATTGGCATTGAAAAACAAAGCTCTCGTCTGGTATTTCATTATCGTCATCGCCATTGCCGGCGTCTTCTCCTATATGAAACTGGGCCGCATGGAAGATCCTTCTTACACTGTGCGGCAAATGGTCGTTTACGTTTCCTGGCCCGGTGCCACGGCGGAACAGATGGAAGAGCAGGTTACCGATAAGCTTGAGAAGAAACTGCAGGATACGCCGCACCTCGATTATTTGAAGAGTTATTCCAAAGCGGGACAAGCCGTCATTTACGTGACCCTTGATGATAAACTCGATACGGGAAAGGTGCGCGCTACGTGGCATGAAGTGCGGAATTTGGCGAACGACGTGGCCAAAGATCTGCCGGAAGGCGTTTACGGTCCCTATTTCAACGACCGGTACGATGACGTATACGGTTCCGTTTACGCCGTTACCGGCGACGGCTATTCCTATGAAGAGCTTCGTCAGAAAGCGGAAACGATACGCCGCGCCATGCTCGGCGTAAAGGATGTCGGCAAGGTGGAACTGCTGGGCGTACAGTCGGAAAAGGTATATGTCGAAGTAGAGAACGAAAAACTCGCCTCCCTGGGGATTCCGCCCGGCGCCATTGCCGCCGCCGTCAAAGGACAGAATGCCATGACGCCTGCCGGTATGGTGGAAACGGCATCTGATAACGTGTACCTGCGTATTACCGGAACTTTCACGGATCTCGATTCCATTCGCAGTTTGCCGATTAACGGTAACGGCCGAATCTTCCGACTCGGCGATATTGCTACGGTGGAACGGCGTTTTGTCGAACCGGCGGAACCGAAAATGTATTTTAACGGCAAGCCGGCGATCGGTATTGCCGTTTCCATGACTGACGGCGGCAATATACTCACCCTCGGTGAGAACTTGAAACGCTTATGCGGCGAAGCCGAAAAAGATCTGCCTGCCGGTATGACGCTGCAGCAGGTTTCCGATCAGCCGAAGGTCGTTGACGAAGCGATCGGCGATTTTACCAATTCACTGCGCGAAGCGATCATCATCGTCCTGCTCATCAGCTTCATCAGTCTCGGTCTCCGCACCGGTCTCGTCGTAGCCTGCTGCATCCCCCTCGTTCTTACCGGCGTTTTCTGCGTTATGGAAGTCGCCGGCATTGATTTGCACAAAGTCTCTTTAGGCGCCCTTATCGTCGCCCTGGGCTTATTGGTCGACGACGCCATTATTGCCGTCGAAATGATGAGTGTGCAGTTGGAGAAGGGCTATGGCCGGCTGGAAGCGGCATGTTACGCTTTCAAGGCGACGGCAAAACCGATGCTGACAGGCACGTTGATCACCTGCGCCGGCTTCATTCCCGTCGCGTTTTCCCAGGGAGCCGCTGCAGAGTTCTGCAAGGCTCTGTTTCCCGTCATTACGGCGGCGCTCTTGATCTCCTGGATCGTTTCCGTTATGGCTGCGCCTCTTTTCGGATACTATTTGATCAGGATAAAGCGGGAAGAGACGGAAAAAGAGCTGTACGGTTCCGCTTTTTACCGCTGGTTTCGCAAAACGCTGACGTGGTGCCTGCTGCATCGTAAGAGCGTCATCATCGGTACAGGCGTGCTATTTGCCGGGTCCCTTTTTTTACTGAAATTTGTGCCGCAGGAATTTTTTCCGCTGTCACTGCGCCCTGAGGTTATCGTTGAAATGCGGCTGCCTGAAGGCGCGTCGCTGCAAGCGTCACAGAAGGAAGCTGCCGTCCTGGCCGCTTATCTGGACGGTCAACAGGATAAGATCGCCTCGTATTCCTATTATGTCGGTGAAAGTGCACCTCGTTTCGTCCTGACGACGGAGCCTGTTCTGCCGACGGATAATTACGCTCAGTTCGTCGTCGTCGCCAAAGATACGGAAGCGCGGGCCGAACTCGTCAGGCTGATCGGCGAGGAAATGGCTGAAAAGCAGCCGAATGTGCGCGGTAATATTAAGTTCATCGAAATGGGACCGCCTTCCAATTATCCCCTCATGCTGCGCGTCTCAGGTCCCAATATCGATAAGGTGAAAGGCTATGCCGCCGCAATCAGAAAAAAATTGTCGCAAGATCCGAATCTGCAAAATGTTCATCTCAACTGGAGTCAGAAAAGCAAGGTCATGCATCTGACGCTGGACCAGGACAAACTGCGCGCCTTGGGACTGGCCGGACAGGACGTTGCCAAAACGCTGTATACGGAGCTGTCTGGCGCGACTATTGCCGAATATTATGCCGGTGACAGAACCATCGGGATTCAGTTGCGCTTGCGCAGTGCCGATCGTTCGGACTTGTCGCGAATCAAGGATATTCCGATTACCGTCGGTAATGGCGGCACCGTGCCGCTGGAACAGGTGGCAAAGATTTCCTACGAAGGGGAAGACGGCATTATTTGGCGCCGCGATCTCAAACCGACAATCACGATTCAGGGAACCGGTCTGTCAGGAACGGCCAACGACATAACGCAGAAAGCCTATGACGACATCGCCGATATTCGCGATTCCATGGGCTTCGGTTATACGGTGGCAGTTGACGGGGCGCTGGAAAACAGTCGCAAATCGATAGACTATCTGCTGCAGCCGGTGCCGATCATGGTCCTGGTCATCATGACTCTGTTGATGTTCCAACTGCGCAGCCTTTCCTTGATGGCGCTGACGCTGATCACGGCGCCGATGGGGATCATCGGTGTCAGTATCGGCCTGCTGCTTTTCGGCAAATCCCTCGGCTTTGTCGCCTATATCGGTGTCTTGGCCCTGGGCGGCATGATTATTCGCAACTCGGTCATTCTCATTGATCAGATTGATAAGCATATGGCTGCCGGGGAAAGTCCGTGGGACGCCGTCATCGATTCGGCGATCATGCGTTTCCGCCCCATCATGTTGACGGCAATGGCGGCGATCTTGGGTATGATCCCGTTGATGCGGAGCGTCTTTTGGGGGCCGATGGCCGTAGCGATCGCCGGCGGTCTTCTGGGGGCGACGGTACTGACGCTTCTCGTTTTGCCGACAATGTACGCCGCCTGGTTCAAGATCGGAAAAAACTAACAAAAAAAGGGATTCTCCGCACGCCGCGGGAGAATCTCTTTTTTACTAAATCGGCCTGTTCGCTTATTCACTGGACGCATTGTTTGTGGTAAAATAATAAGACGACTGCAATTAGCTTAGGAAGGAATTTCTCATGTCTTCTATCTTCTCTCCATTGACCAAAAATATAGGAATCGATCTCGGCACATCGACGACGCAAGTCTACGTGGAACGGCGCGGCATTATACTTTCCGAACCGTCGATCATCGCGACTGACGAACGGAATAATAAGATCGTCGCCGTCGGCAGGGCTGCCGACGAGTTGTTGATGAAATCGCCGCAAAGTGTCCGCATGCACCGCCCTCTGGTGAACGGCGTCATTTCGGATTATACCGTCACGCGGGCCATGATCGGATATTTGCTGCGCAAAAGCGTTCGGACCGTTCAGCGTCTGCGAATCATGGTCGGGGTGCCGGCGTCGGCTTCAAATGTGGAGAAACGTGCCGTTATGGAAGCCGTTTTTCAGGCCGGCGCCAAAGAGGCATACCTGATTGAAACGGCGGCGGCCGCCGCCATCGGCTTGGGACTGCCCATTTACCATCCTATCGGCAGCATGGTCATCGATATCGGCGGCGGTACGACGAATATCGCCATTCTTTCTCTCGGCGGCATCGTGCTTTCCCGGTCCATCCATTTGGGCGGTCTCGATTTCAACGATGCGATCCGCGATTATCTGCGTGATACCTTTGCCGTCGTTACCGATGATGCGACAGTGGAAGAAATGAAGACGAAAAACGGTTCGGCTGTGCTGCCGCTGGAGGACAAAAGCTATTATTTTACAGGGCGGGGATTAGATGACGGCTTGCAGAAGGAGCTGGAAATCAAGGCCAGTGAAATATACACGGCTTTAGGCCGTCCGTTGGTAAAAATTTTGGATCTGGCGAAAACGGTTTTGCGGGAAACACCGCCGGAAATCGCCGCGGATATCATGGAAAACGGCATCTATCTTACCGGCGGAACGTCGCAACTGAAAGGGCTCGACCAATTGTTGCAGCAAGAGCTGGATGTACCTGTCAATCTTGTCGGCAATCCTTCGGAAGTCGTTGCCAGAGGAGCCGGTATAGCGTTAAGTCAACGAGAAAAACTGATGTCCCTGATTCAGGGAACACAGCACATTTATAGAAGGAGATTTTAACAGTGTTTTCGTTTGGGAAAAAGAGCGTCGCAGCAGTTCTCATTTTATTGATCCTCATTGCCGTTGTCGGTTGGGCCTGGCGGCAGCGCAGTTCGCTCCCGTACATCACAAAACCGCTGCAACTGGCGGCGGCTCCTTTTGAATACGGCACGGCGTGGATTATGGATAAATTTTCGTCGGCAGCGTATTTGGTGGAAATCAATTTAAAGAACCGTATCGAATGGGAAGCATTGGAAAAAGAAAATGCCGCCTTGAAAGAACACAGCGTCGATTACGATGAACTGGCGGCGGAAAATAAACGGCTCCGCGATCTTCTCGACTTTCGCAATACGCACGGCCAGTATAAATTATTGGCAAGCTCCGTTATTTCACGTGATTACGGTACATGGAGCAATACGCTGATCATCAATGCCGGCAGCAAAGACGGCGTGGAGATGAATATGCCCGTCATTACGCCGAACGGCGTTGTCGGCTTTATTTCCGACGCTTTTGACTATTCCGCCCGGGTACAGCTGATGACGGATCCGCGGACCAGCGTTGGCGCCATTGTCGAGCGTCCCGAATCACGGGTATCTTCCGTCGTTCGCGGAAACGGCAACGTACCGACGGAGCCGCAATTCGTCAATATTGCCAAAGATGCCGATATTCTGGAAGGTGATACGCTGGTGACTTCCGGGTTCGGTTCGATTTATCCGAAAGGAATCTACATCGGCAAAATTACGTCCATCCATCAAAATGACAGCGATTTTGTCAAATACGCCGTCATCGAAACGGGCGTCGATTTTTCCAAATTGGAAGAAGTTTTTGTCATCCTCAATGCGCAGAGCGGACAAAGCTATGACAAGCCGGGCGTTGAGCCGAAGCTTGTACCGCAGACGAAGCGTGACAAAGTGGAAGGGGTCAAAGGGGCGGCTGCGCTATGAAGAAGGGAAAATGCCTGTTGACAATCATTATCGTCTTTATCTTGCAAAGCACGGTTATTCCCCTGCTTTTCAACGGTACGACGCAGCCTAATCTGATCGGTTTGGCCGTCATTTTAACGGCCCTTTGTCACGGCCAGCGTATCGGTATCATTGCGGCTCTCATGGGAGGTATTGGCCAAGATGTGGTCATCGGTAATTTTTTCGGCATTCATCTGCTGCCGTATCTGATCATCGCTTTAGTATGCAGTAAGATCGGCAGGAGTATTGAACGAAATCAGTATGTGCTGATTCTGCTCCTGGCACTGGGAGCAACGGAATTGACCTTGGTACTGACCTGTATGGTGCTATGGTTTTCCGGCCAATTCATCGACAGTGTCGTTTATTTGACGTATTACACGGTTCCCATGCTCCTTTATCACGGGATTTTGGCATTACCCGTCCATTTCATCATCAGCAGGCTTCGCCGTGAAGATACCTTTTCCTATGGATTTATGACTTATCGATAGCGTAGTGGGGAGTAGTACATCATGCTGGAAGCATTAATGAAAAAAAAGAATGACGATGGCCGCTTTCGCTATCTTTATTGGATCATCATCGGTATTTTTTCCCTGTTGATTTTCCGCCTGGTTTATTTGCAGCTTTTTGCCGGCAACTATTACCACTCTCTGGCCGAAGGTAACAGGCTGCGCTCTATTCCTATCGCCGCCATGCGCGGCGTCATGTATGACCGCAACGGCGAAATTCTGGTCGGGTCGCGGCCCAGTTTTATGGTAACCTATGTGCCGGCGCACGGCGGTATGACCGACGGGGAGATCAGAGCCCTGGCCTCGCTGCTGGCAGTCCCGGAAAGCCAGATTCGCGATAAAGTGGAAAAAGTGAAAAATTCCTACGTACCGACGGTTTTGGCGGCCGATTTGACGCAGGATATCGTAACCAAGATCGAAGAGCGGCGGAACGAGCTTCCCGGCATATCCGTCGACGTCCAGCCCATTCGGTATTATCCGTACAACGGTATGAGCGCGCAGGTTTTCGGTTATGTCGGTCAGATCAACGAAGAAGAAGCACAACGGTTGCAGGGAGCGGAAGGGGTTTCCTCTCTTACGCAGATCGGTCGCGCCGGTCTGGAAAGTTATTACGATGATTTGCTGCGCGGCAAGGACGGCAGCCGACAGGTGGAAGTCGATGCTACGGGCAGTCCGGTGAAGGAATTGGAACGACAGAATCCCGTTTCCGGTAGAAATATTCACTTGACCCTTGATCTGGATCTGCAGAAAGCGTTGGAAGCAGCGATGGATGTACAACTTGCCAACGGTGTCGGCAAAAGCGGGATTGCCGCCGTCGCCATTGATCCGAATACGGGCGCCGTCCTGGCGATGGCCAGCCGACCGACGTATAATCCGAATCTGTTTACGCGGGGCATTACCGAAGCCGAATGGGCACAGATCAATAATAATCCCGCTCATCCCATGGAGAACCGAGTCATTTCCGGTGAATATCCGCCGGGATCGACTTTCAAGATTATTACCGGTACGGCAGCACTGGAGCTGAAAAAAATCACGCCTGACGAAAAAATCTACGACTCCGGCCGCCACTGGCTTGTCGATATGCGGAATGCCGGCGGCGAAGCGTTGGGGTGGCTGAATTTTACGGAAGCGCTGGCAAAGTCGGATAACGTGTTTTTTTATGAACTAGGGCGTCGTGTCGGTATCGATAAGCTTTCCGAATATGCCAAAATGTTCGGCATGGGTCAAAAGACGGGTATCGCGCTGCGCGGCGAAGCGTCCGGATTGATTGCCAGCGAAGACTACAAGACAAAAACGTTCAATCAGGACTGGTATTTGGGCGATACCTTCAACTCGGCTATTGGACAGGGATTTCAGCTCGTCACGCCTTTGCAGGCGGCGATGATCATCGGTGAAGTCGCCAACGGCGGTATTCAGTATAAACCGTTTATCGTCAGCCGGATAGACAATTTGGACGGCACGCCTTATAAGGTGTTTGCGCCGGAACAAGTCGGTACGCTCAGCGTCTCGAAATCGACGCTCGATCTGGTTCGCGAAGGCATGCGTAATGTTGCGGAAGAATCGGGTACGGCAGGCGCACTGTTTGCCGGTTTCCCCGTGCAGGTAGCCGGCAAAACCGGTACGGCTGAAAACTTCAGCGGTACTGACCACGCGTGGTTTGTAGCGTATGCCCCTTATGATCATCCGCGCATCGTCATTGCCGTTTTGGTCGAACAGGGCGGCTTCGGCGCCAGTACGGCAGGTCCTATCGTCAAATCGATGCTGGAAGAGTTTTTCCGTATTGGCCCTTACGCGGACAAGGCGGTAAAGGAAAGCGGCGCCGATGACGGCAAAGAGAAAAAAACGGCCGGTGCGGCCGATGGAGAATAATTGGGCTGAAAAGGGAAAGGAGTTTTGTCATGTCTACTATTATTGCCCTTGCTTCCGGCAAAGGCGGCGTCGGTAAAACTTTATGCACTGCTTCTCTGGCCGTTTCCCTGCAGCGGCAGGGTTTTACGGTGCTGGCCATTGATGCCGATATGGGTCTGCGCAATCTGGATCTGACTTTCGGTGTGCAGGACAGTGTTTTTTTTGACATCTCCGACCTGATCAAGCAACGCTGCAGACGGGAGGAAGCGTTGATCAGCGTAGCTGAAGGACTTGATTTTCTGGCAGCCAGCCAACAGCATACCTGGGCTAAAGTAGATGTGCCGTCTTTTCAATACGCCGTCGAGTCTTTGTCCGAGAGCTATGATTATACGCTTCTCGATTGTCCGCCCGGTCGTGACCGGGCATACAAAAACTCCGTAGCCATTGCCGACCGGCTCTTTTTCATCATTGAGCCGACGTGGGCATCCATGCGCGACGCTTCCCGCGTCATGCAGTTTTGCAATAAGCATAAACAATTTAATTACGACGTTCTCTTCAATAATTTTTACGGCAATACACGAGGCTTCGTTACTATCGATAAGATGAACGACGTTTTAAATCCGGAACGGATTGCCGGATTACTGCCTCATGATGACGAGTTGCATGAGGCAGTTCAAAGCGGCGCCTTGTTGGAGGTGCCTGCGGCCAATTCGTTTTTCCGGGCCATGGAAGAAACGACGGCGTATATTACACAGGGGCGCATACCTGATCTGACGTATCTGAAAACGTTGTTGCCTTGCGACGGAGAAGAGCTTGCCGGCGATAACGCGGCAATTACGCAGGAAGAAATCGCGGAAATGAATCGGATCTGGGCATTGGCCGACGCCGAATTGAAACGGGTCGCGGAAAATCTGCCGCCGGCGGCAGTAGCAGCAGAAACGGAAACAGGTAAGACGTCGGCAGAGCCGGAAAACGCCGGCCGGCTCGAGGCGCCGGATCTCGGTGCGGCAACCGCGCCGCGTCGCACAGCAGCGCTACGGGAATCCCGGCAAGAAGGCGAACGCGGCGGCCTGTCACTGCGCCGCCGTCGTTCGGAATCAAGACAATGGCGGCATTTCCGTCGATAGGAGTTGCGTATGTTTAAAAGAGAATGGAAGCATTTGGATAAGGGCCTCCTTGTCGTCTGCGTTTTAATCGTCGCGATCAGCCTTACCATTATCGGCAGCGCGACGCACATTAATAAAGGCGCGTTTAACTACGACTTCGTCATCAAACAGGGCGTCGCCTTTATCATTAACTTATTGCTGATTCTGTTTTTCGCCCGTTTCGACTACATGCAGTTGAAGCGTTTCCATAAACCGCTGTACATCATCAATCTGCTCATGCTCGTTGCCGTCATGTTCGTCGGCACATCTGCGCTCGGCGCCCAACGTTGGATACAGGTCGGCCCGATTACGCTTCAGCCGTCAGAATTTTCAAAATTGATCATGATCATCTGCCTGGCCGCCGTATTGTCCGATAAGGTAAACAAGTTGAATACGGTCCGTGATATTTTTCCGATCGCCTTATTCGTAGGAATTCCTTTTTTGTTGGTACTGAAGCAGCCCGATCTGGGAACGAGTCTCGTGTTTTTGGCCATTTCACTGGGCATGCTTTTTATTGCCAACATCAATCTCGCGTTGCTGCGCCGCGTTGGCATTGCCGCTTTGATTTTAGCTCCCGTCGGTTGGTTCTTTATGAAAGATTATCAGAAATCGCGGATCATGGTCTTTCTTGACCCCAATGTCGATCCTTTCGGCGCAGGCTATCACATTATTCAGTCGAAAATTGCCATCGGTTCGGGCCTGCTCTTCGGCAAGGGAATATTTCAAGGGACGCAGAGCCAACTGAATTTTTTGCCTGAAAATCATACGGATTTCATTTTCTCCGTTATCGGTGAAGAACTCGGTTTTCTTGGCTGTTTCTTTATCCTTTTTTTATACTTCATTCTGATTTACCGAGCCCTGCTGACGGCGAAGGACTGCAAGGACAGCTTCGGCATGTTGCTGGCGACGGGCATTATCGCCATGTGGTCTTTCCAGATACTCGTCAACGTCGGCATGACCTGCGGCATCATGCCCGTTACGGGCATTCCGCTGCCCTTCATGAGTTACGGCGTCAGTGCGCTGACGACAAATATGATGGGCTTGGGCCTTTTGTTGAATATTTACATGCACCAGCAAAAGATGATCTTTTTATAGAGGAGTGAACTTCGTGTCCCAGAAGGTAGTAATAGATCCGATTCTCTTGAGCAAGGTGACAAAGCCGGCGCGGTATGTCGGCGGAGAATGGAACAGTGTTGTCAAAGATCACAGTCAGGTCTCCCTGACTGTGGCTTATTGTTTTCCCGACGTCTATGAAGTAGCCATGAGCCATTTGGGCCTGCGGATTCTTTACGCACTGTTGAATGAGCGGCCGGATACGGCAGCGGAACGCGTTTACGCGCCGTGGCCCGATATGGAAGCCCTGATGCGGGAAAAAGGCTATCCGCTGTATTCGCTGGAAACGAAAACGGCTGTCCGCGATTTTGATCTGGTAGGTTTTACCTTGCAGTATGAAATGAGTTTTACCAATATTTTAAATATGCTCGATCTGGCGGGGATTCCGCTTTTTTCCAAGGACAGAGGCGACGACGTGCCGCTTATCGCCGCTGGCGGTCCTTGTGCTTATAACGCCGAGCCGCTTGCCGATTACGTAGATCTCTTCTGCATCGGTGAATCGGAAGAATCCGTGCAGCTCCTGGCCGATACGATCATCGCCTGGAAGCAGGGAGGGAAAAAAGGCGGAAAAAAAGGCTTGCTGAAGATATTGGCCCGGCAAAAAGGAAATTACGTCCCCGCTTTTTATCGGGACGAATACGATGCCGGCGGTCATTTCAAAGCGTTGGTGCCTACTGAGCAGGGAGTGCCGCAGACGATTGAAAAATGTGTCATTGCCGATGAAGAGAATGTTTTTTATCCGACAAAACCGCTCGTTCCCAATATCGATATCGTTCACAATCGCGCTGTCCTGGAGCTTTTCCGCGGCTGCAGCAGAGGCTGCCGTTTTTGTCAGGCCGGCATGCTCTACCGGCCGGTACGCGAGAAAACGCCGCAGCGCTTGGTGGCCATTGCCAAAGAGATCATTGCCAACTCCGGTTATGACGAAATATCTTTAATGAGTCTTAGTTCGGCCGATTACTCCTGTCTGTCCGAACTCGTCGATCTGCTCCTGGATGCGTTCAAGGATCAGAAGGTCAGCGTCAGTCTGCCGTCTTTACGTGTAGACAGCTTTTCTGTCGACATTGCCAAAAAAGTACAGCAAGTGCGGAAAAGCGGCTTGACTTTCGCGCCGGAAGCCGGATCACAGCGACTGCGGGATGTTATCAATAAAGGGGTAACGGAAGAGGACTTGCTGAAAGCCTGCGAAAACGCGTTTCAAAACGGTTGGTCGACAGTAAAACTGTACTTTATGATGGGTCTGCCGACGGAAACGGACGAAGACTTGGCAGGTATTGCCGATTTGGCTTATACGGTGCTGAATCTCTATCGTCGCGTGACTCGAAAGAATAACGGGAAGGTGACGGTTTCCGTTTCCAGCTTTGTGCCCAAATCCCACTCCGCTTTTCAATGGGCCGGCCAGTGTTCCGTTGAAGAGATCCGGCGCAAGCAAGAATACCTCAAAACGCTGATTCGTGACAAGCATATATCCTATCATTATCACGACGCCAAGACCGGCCGTTTGGAGGCGGCCTTCGCCCGTGGCGACCGCCGGCTCGGTCCGGTTCTTTACGAGGCCTGGAAGCTGGGCTGCAAGTTCGACGGCTGGACGGAATTATTCGATTATGAGCGTTGGCTGCAAGCCTTTGACAGGGCCGGCGTCGACATCGATTATTTTGCTGCCCGGCAGCGCCGCCTCGATGAGCCCTTACCGTGGGATCATTTGACGAACGGCGCCGCTAAAGCTTTTTTGCAAAATGAATGGCGCAAAGCCATGAACGGCGAACTGACGCATGATTGTCGACGTGAACGCTGCACAGGCTGCGGAGTCTGTACCCATGCCGGCGTTCAGATTATCGATTGGAAAGAAGGTGCCGGTCATGGCAAAACTACGTTTAGCTATTAAAAAGGACGGTGCGCTGCAATTCCTTTCTCATTTGGACTTTGCCCGCGTCGTGCGCCTGATCATTATTCGCGCCGCTCTTCCTGTCGCTTATTCGGAAGGTTTCAATCCGCATATGAAGATCAATTTCGCCTCGGCCCTCGGTGTCGGCGTTTCCGCCGATACGGAATACATGGATATGGAGCTGCTGGAGGAATGCGCTGCGGCTGATGTCGTCCGACGCATGAACGAGCAGGCGCCGGACGGTTTTGCCGTTCTTGACGGCGCTTACATGGATGCCAAGGCGCCGAAGTTGATGGCCATGGCCAATTATGCCGTTTACGAAGTACAGGGACCGCTGACGCGGCCCATCGCGACAGCGGAATTGACACAATTGCTGAAGACATTCAATCACCTTGACTCGGTCACCTATGAAAAGGTATCGCCGAAATCGCATAAAACGCGTACGATCAACGTAAAAGAGCATCTTATCGAGCCGTTGCAGGGCCGGATGGAAGGGGAGCGGCTCTTTCTCCGTTTTGCCGTGCTGCAAACGGAAAAGGGCGCTATAAAACCGCTGCAGGTATGGGAATTACTGGCGGAAAAGTTTTCCTTTCCCATCGATAAAGAGTTGATGCTGGCCAGAAGGACGGCGTTATACCATCGCGAAAAGGGCGTTAATTATTCGTTATTTTCTATTTGACCGTTTTTCGGGAGGTGCCGTCTGTGAAAATATTACTTGCCAATGTCATACCGGAAGAAACGCGAATGGCCGTAATCGAAGACGGCCGTTTGCGGGATTTTTCCGTTGAACGTCACGATGAAACCCATATTGTCAATCACATCTATAAAGGCGTCATTCAGAATATCCTGCCGGCCATGCAGGCCGCTTTCGTTAATGTCGGCAGGAAAAAGAACGCCTTTCTGTATTTAGGCGATCTTTTTCCCCGGGCGGCAACGAAGGAGGAAATACAGCAAACCCATCTTTCCGTCGGACAGAGCATTCTCGTTCAGGTCATCAAAGAAGAGCAAGCAATGAAAGGCGCCAAGGTGACGGCTAATGTCAGCATTGCCGGACGCTATGCCGTACTCATGCCGACAGTGGATTATATCGGCGTTTCGAAGAAGATTCGCGATGAAGGTGAACGCGATCGATTGCGCCGCATTACGGCAGCGGTTAAGCCAACCGGCATGGGGCTGATTATCCGCACCGTTGCCAAGGGCGTTTCAGAGGCGGAGCTGCTTGCGGATATTCGCTATCTTTTAGGCTCATGGTCCAGTATACAGGAACGTTACAAACTGGCAAAAAAACCGAAACTCCTTTATCGGGAAGCCGATTTGGTCATGCGCATGGTGCGCGATTATTTTACGCACGATGTGAAACAGATCATCATTGACGACAAAGACAGTTATGAACGAGTATGCCAGGTGTTTTCCGATAACGAGACGATGCAGCGCAGTTGTCTTTCCTGGTATCGGGAGGAGACGCCGCTTTTTGAAAAGTACGATATTGAGGCAGAATTGCACCGGCTGATGGACCGTCAGGTAGCGCTTCCTTCGGGCGGCACGCTGATCTTTGATCATACGGAAGCGTTGACCGTCATTGATGTCAACAGCGGTAAGTATACAGGCAACAGCACCCTTGAAGAAACCATCTTTTTCGTCAATAAAGAAGCGGCCGTTGAAATTGCCCGACAGTTGCGTCTTCGCGATATCGGCGGCATCATTATCATTGATTTTATCGATATGAGCAAGGCCGAGCGGCGAGATGAGATACTCCGCATCTTGGAACGGGAAACGTCCTTTGACAGTGCCAAAACACGTATTTTGGGCATGACGGCTTTGAATTTGGTCGAGATCACAAGGAAAAAGGCGCGCCAAGGATTGCGGCAGGTACAATACGGAACTTGCGATATTTGCGGCGGTTCCGGCGTCCTCTATTCGCCGGAATCCGTCTATATACAGATCGTCCGCCGCCTGCGCCATATGGTCGCTCACCGGTTGGTCAGCGGCGACCTGTTGGTCAGCGCGCACAAAGACGTTCTGGCTCTGTTAAGTGATAAAAAAACGAAAAGCGCGTTGGAACAGGAATTGGCACGAACCATTTATTTGGAAGAGAGCCGTCATCCGAACCGTGAAGTCTTTTCTATTCTTTCTTATCGGGAATAAAAAAACCGCCTTTAGGCGGTTTTTTTACTGCTTTATTGCAAATAATAGACAAGACTGACCGTTTCTCTGATCGTATTCGTTCCGCTTTCAACCGGCGTATAACCGCCTGCCTTGGCTCCGCTGGCTCCTACTGCCGTCAGTGAAGCGTAATTATTTTCGTATAGCGGCGAAGTCCCGTTGACGGTAATCTCTTTTATCGCGCCGAGCTGGCTGCCGGCAGCTGTCGCGGCGGCCGCTGCAGCTTGCCGCCCGTTACGGATCGCTTGGTTGATCAATTCGGCGCGGAGCGCATCGACGTGTTCATTGGTAAAGTAAAGGCTGTGAATTTCATTGGCACCCGACGTACTGGCTGTGGTGATCAGGCGGGGAATCATGCCGAAATCGGAAATTTTCACCTGCAACATATTATTTACCGTATAAGACAAAATTTTTTGTCCTTTATTGTCGTAATTGGGAGACAACGTGAAATTCATCGTTTTCATGTCCGTTTCGGCAATGCCCAGGGCTTCGACGGACTTCTTTATTTCACGCATGGTCTGGTTATTGTCTTGGCGCGCTTTTTCCGCCTCCTTTGCCGTGCTTACCGTACCGATTGTCAAGTATGCAGTGTCCGGTTTTACCTGTTCTTCGGCATAGCCCGTCACATTAACGACTGCATCACGACCGTTTTCGGCAAAAGCCGGAGCGGCGAAGCAGGAAGAAGCCGCCAGCGTCAACGTAAGAAGGCATATTTTCCAGCAGTTTGATCTCATAGGCACATCTCCTTTTCTATAAAACGGAATGAATTGTATTATCATCAGTATATCATTTCAGTATAAGAAAAACAATTATTTGCTAAAGACATGGCAATGCGGTACAATAGTAAAAAAATAGAAAAAAGCTAGGGGAGCCGTTTCGGCTGAGAAAACTTGGATTTGACCCTTTCACCTGATGTAGGTAATCCTACCGTAGGGAAGCTGCTGCAAATGATTCACAAGCTCACCTATGACGGTGAGCTTTTTTCGTATACAAGGAGGAGAAAGATGCATTACACAACCCAAATGGATGCCGCGAGAAAGGGCATCGTGACGAAACAAATGGAAATCGTCGCAAAAAAGGAACAGATGCCGATTGAAACGCTGATGAATCTGATTGCCGAAGGGAAAGTCGCCATTCCGGCCAACAAGAATCATACCAGTCTTGATCCCGAAGCCGTCGGCATGAATTGTCGCACGAAGATCAATGTGAATCTCGGCATATCCAAGGATCACAACGATTATAAAGAAGAACTGGAAAAGGTACAGAATGCGATCGACATGAAAACCGAATCGATCATGGATTTGAGCAATTTCGGCAAAACCAGTGATTTCCGCCGCCGTCTCGTCGCCATGTCAACGGCCATGATCGGTACGGTGCCGATGTATGACGCCGTCGGCATGCTCGACAAAGAACTGAAGGATATTTCCGTTGAAGAGTTTTTCGATGTCGTGCAGAAACATGCGGAAGACGGCGTCGACTTCATGACGATCCACTGCGGCATGAATCGAAAGACGGCCGAACGGATCAAACGGAATCCCCGTCTGACCAATGTCGTTTCCCGCGGCGGCTCCCTGCTTTTCGCCTGGATGGAAATGAACGATCAGGAAAATCCGTTCTATGAATATTACGACCGTCTCCTCGATATTTGTGAAGAATACGACGTTACCTTGAGCCTCGGCGATGCCTGCCGTCCCGGCTGTACCCATGACGCCACGGACGCCGCCCAGATTGAAGAGCTGATCACGCTCGGCGAGCTGACGAAACGGGCCTGGGAACGGAACGTACAGGTCATGATCGAAGGTCCCGGCCATATGGTGTTGACCGAAATCGCCGCCAATATGAAACTGGAAAAACGGCTTTGCCACAATGCGCCGTTCTACGTCCTCGGCCCCTTGGTAACAGATGTGGCTCCCGGCTATGACCACATCACGAGCGCTATCGGCGGCGCCATTGCCGGTTCCTGCGGCGCCGATTTTCTTTGTTACGTAACGCCGGCAGAACATCTCCGTCTGCCCGATGTCAACGACGTGCGCGAAGGGATTATCGCCGCCCGTATTGCCGCCCATGCCGCCGATCTCGCCAAAGGGATTCCGGGGGCGCAGGATTGGGATGACGCCATGAGCAAGGCCCGTGTCGAAGTTGATTTCGAAACGATGATTTCCCTGGCTATTGATCCCGTGAAGGCGCGTAATTACTATGAATCGAGCACGCCTGAATGTGAAGGAACGTGTACGATGTGCGGCAAAATGTGTCCGGCCCGAACGATGAAAAAAATTCTTGCCGGCGAAGATGTTTCCATCATTTAAAAAAAACGGAGCCGCCTCTTGATCAAGAGACGGCTTTTTTTATTTCCAGACAAAAAGCAGGGACGTATCGAATTCTCGCTTAAACTGCTTTTTTAACTGCTGCATTTCATAATTTACCGCTTCATGAGAACTGCCCGGATACGTTTCCAAGACGAGAACGATTACCGTATCGGCACTCTCAACGGTAATATCTTTTATAATTTGCTCATATGTCGTATCCGATGCTTCAGCCAGAGCCAAAAAAGTCGAAACCTTTCGAATCATGCGCCACTCTTCTTCGCTCGGTATGTGAACATACCGGTAAGCGCGCATAATCTTACGGCTGATGCCGTGGTGAAAACCGGCGATGAAAGAAGCCACCAACTGTTCCGTCTGCGTCAGTCCGTATAGCGGCGCATGCCCGATCATGAAGGCAGAATGACGGGCGTGACTGTAGTAGTTGATGATTTTTCCGATATCATGCAACTTGGCAGCCGTCGCCAGCAGCTGCCGCTCACGCGGACCGTAGCCGTGCAGAAAAGACAGCTTGTCAAAAAGAAGCAGCGAGACCTTTTCCACCTGATCGACATGCTTGCTGTTGACCGGATCCAAATTGCCGATGACGTTCGCAATGCTGAAGGAAAGGATATTCTCGATATACGGGCTCGGCAGGTGATAGAGGCCCGCATAATGCTCAAAGAACAATCCTTCGCGCAGACCGCAGCCACTGACGATCAGGCGGTCGCTCTCCGTCAGGGTAAAAATTGCGCTGATCGCAGCGACACCGGCAACGATCAGGTCGGCGCGCTCACTGGAAAGGCCGGGAATCTTTTTCCGATTGACATATGTCCGTTCCGTAACCAGCGCGTATATGGCATCAAAGTTATCTTTGCCGACAACATAGTTATGCAGCGTAGGCAACTCATAATTCGTTGTGCGCTGATCCATTTTGGCAATGGCGCGCGCCGTGCCGCCGACGCCGACAAGGGGCAGGCGTGCATGGGCGAGCCAGGGAATATCGCTCAGCTTTTTACGAATGCAGGTAAGGCATTTTTCCAGCATTTCTCCGGAAACGGTTCCTTGGAGACCGAATTTTTCCGTCAATGTGACGGCGCCGATAGGCACCGATAAGGAGTGTTCCTGTTTTCCGTTTCTGACGAGTGTGAATTCAACGCTGGCGCCGCCGAAGTCAAATAGAATGCAGTCTTTAATATCAATCGTATTGATTACGCCCAAATAACCGAGGTACGCTTCCCGTTCACCGCTGATGATTTTCATTTCGATACCCGTTTGCGTCCGGACCCTCTGCAAGAACGCTTCTCCGTTCTTCGCGCTGCGGACGGCCGCCGTAGCAACGGCAATAGTCGTATCGATTTCCATGACCGAGATAAGATGGCGGTATACAGCCAGACAGGTCATGGCCCGATCCATGCCGGCATTGCTCAATTCACCGGTCTGCATCAGTCCGTGACCGAGGCGAATCGATTTTTTTTCCTGATACAGCAGGGAATAGGAGCGATTGTCCTTAATTTCGATCACGACAAAACGGATCGAATTGGAGCCTAAATCAATAATTGCAATTTTTTCCATGGAGCCCCCTCATTTTCTTTGGTATTACTTTACCTTATAGCTTATTATAACGTACTTGTCAAAAGATTTCACAAAAAATTTACATACATTAAAATCATGACGGCTGAAATTTTCCCGCTTTCATGTATAATAAATATAGAATAGTAACGAGGTGGTTTGTATGGAAGACAGTAAGAAGAACGTGTTCGGCATCATTAGAATAGGCACGGTCAATATGGACTTGAAGATCGTTTCCTATTCGACCTTGGCTGACAGACAGACGATTGAGAACGTTTCCCGTGAAGTTCATTACGGTGAAGAAGTCGTCACAACGCACCGCATCAGTTTTCAGGCGCTGAATGAAATCTGCACGGTGCTCAACGGGTTCAGGCAGCTGCTCCGCGATTATCAGGTGGACGACGTCAAAGTCGTCACGACGACATCGCTCCGCGATGCGGAAAATCAGCTCAATGCGATCGATCAGATCAGGATCCGTACCGGCTTTTCCGTCGATATCGTGCATATGGCGGAAGAAATTTATTACAAGTTTTTCGGTCTTTATTACGATATCGACCAAGGCGCATTCAACTTCGGCCGTAATTCCGTTCTGCTCATGGATATGACGTCGAGCTGTCTGGGCCTGACGTGTTGGAAAGAAGACAAGATACTGTTTCAACAGAATGTGCATATCGGCGCCTTGGGACTGATGGGAAGCTTCACGGAAAAAGAGCGCAACGGCATCACCTTTACGACGACGGTGCGCGAATATATTTACGGCACTTTATCGCCTCTCTGGCGCGGTGTGCAGCAGTACGACATTCAATATTTGATTTTATCCGGTCAGGTTGCCGTCCGTCTCGGCCTCTTGATGGGTAAGAAGCTGTACCGCGGCGTCGGTCTGATCGCGGCCCGTGAATTCTGCGATTTCGTCGATTCTTTTTCAGGCATCACGCCATTCAAATTGTGCCGCTATTTTTCGATCAGCGAAAATATGGCAAACGTCCTGATGCCGATCATCATGTTGTATTATGAATTGCTGCGTCACGTGGACGTGCAGATGATCGTCCTGATGGATATGACCTTTACCGAAGGCTATTCCATTCACTATCTGGCAACGAAACTGAACGATCCGTACCTGACGCGGCAGCGGTGGATGCTGTTGGAACTGGCGCGGGGTATTGCCGTCCGCTATGTATCCGCGCCCGATCATTCTCGGCTCATCGAAGAATTTTGCGCGACAATCTTCAACGCGCTGTTCGGTAAGATCGGGGTCGACAGGATCGGTTGCTATCTCTTGCGTCTGGCGGCCATCATGCATGAATGGGGCAAGTTCGTCAATCTGCGAAAATGTGATGTCTGCGCTTACGATCTGATTCTGACGACCGATCTTTTTGCCATCAGCGATGAAGAAAAAAAGATGGTTGCCAATGTAGCTTATTTTTCTTATTTCGGCAAGGTACAAGAACGTGACGACCGCTTTGCTTCGTTGCAGCCGGAAACGAAGGTCATGGTCGCCAAGCTGGTCGCTATTTTCTGTCTCGCCGACGCCCTTGACAAAGGTCACAACGGCAAGATCAAATCCATTGAGGCCGCGCTGCACGACAACCTGTTGGAAATAGCGTATACGTCGGATTTTGACGTTTCCCTGGAAAAATGGGCCTTTATGAAGATTGTTCCCTATTTTGAAGAAGTGTTCGGCATGACGCCGGTCTTGAAAAGAGGAAGGTAATACAAATGGAAAAAGGAGAAAACTATTTTCTCAATCGGGAGTGCACGTGGATTAATTTCAATGAGCGCGTCATGAAGGAAGCGGCAAAAGCGTCCAATCCCTTATTGGAACAGCTGAATTTCATCGCCATTACGGCGTCCAATCTGGACGAATTCTTCATGATCCGCGTGGCCGGCGTCAAGCACTTGGTGGAAAATGACGTCAAACATATCGATATTGCCGGCATGACGCCGCAGGAGCAATTTGACTCCATTGAACAGATGGTTCACCGCCAGGTCGCCGAGCAGTACGGCTATTTATCGCGGATCATGGAACAACTCCAGGCAGAAGGATTGCATTTTATTCACGTTTCCGATTTGGATGAAAAGCAGAGAAAATGGCTGCACAGCCTGTTTGAACGGGAAATTTATCCTGTCGTTACGCCGATGGCCGTCGATTCGAGCCATCCGTTCCCCTTCCTGGCGAGTTTGGGGCTTAATTTAGCCGTCCTCTTGCGTAAACGGGAAGGAGACGGAGAGATCAAGACGGCGATTTTGCCGGTTCCCGCTTCCGTTATTTCCCGTATCATACAAGTTCCGGAAGCGACGGAAGGAAAAGCCTTCCTTTTCCTGGAAGATGTCCTCAGCCATTATGCGGAACAGTTCTTCCTTGGCTGTGAAATACTGGAAGTCGTTCCTTTCCGCGTCACCCGCGACGCCGATCTGGATATCAACGATGATTCCAAAGACCTGCTCCGGGAAGTGGAAAATTCGCTGAAACGGCGAAAAAAAGGCGCCGCCGTCCGTCTCGAATTATGCGAGGCGTCAAGCCGGACGATCCGAAAATTCCTGCAAAGTGAATTGCAGATAGAAGATAAAGATATCTACACGATTCCCGGACCGATTGACTGTAAAGTATTCTTTTCTTTTACGGGTATTGCCGGCTACGATCATCTTCGCTATGCCGAAGCGAAATCGCAGCCTTCCAGCGAGCTTGCCGCCATCGATGCCGCCGACTTTTGGTCGGCCATCGTCAAGCGCGACGTTATGGTCCATCACCCCTACGAAACTTTTGACGTCGTCGAAAATTTTGTCAAACTCGCCGCCGTTGACGCTAATGTATTGGCCATCAAACAGACCTTGTACCGCGTCAGCAGCGATTCGCCGATTATCGCGGCGCTGGCTGAAGCGGCCGAAAACGGCAAGCAGGTAACGGTGCTGATGGAAGTAAAGGCGCGATTCGATGAAGCCAATAATATCCTGATGGCGAAGAAGCTGGAAAAAGCCGGTTGCCATGTCATTTACGGCATTATGGGCCTGAAGACCCATTCCAAAATAACCCTTGTCGTACGCCGGGAAGAAGATACGATCCGCCGCTATCTGCATTTGGCGACGGGCAACTACAACGGCAAAACGGCCAAAATCTACACCGATGTCGGCATTATTACAGCCGATACCCTTTTGGGTATCGATGCTTCGGCATTTTTCAATTTCCTCTCCGGTTATTCCGATCCTCCCGAATGGAACAAGCTGGCCGTGGCGCCGCTTAATCTGCGGGAACGGATCTATGAAGAAATAGATCAGGAGATCAATCATGCCAAGAGCGGCAGGCCGGCCAAAATTATTGCCAAGATGAATTCGCTTTTGGATAAGCAGGTCATCGAGCGACTATATGAAGCGTCACAGGCGGGCGTTATCATCGAGCTGATCGTACGCGGCATCTGCGTCCTTCGCCCCGGCATACCCGGCGTCAGCGAGAATATTGCGGTACACAGCATTGTCGGACGCTTTTTGGAGCACAGCCGCCTCTTTTATTTCTACAATGACGGTAAGGAAGACGTCTTCATCTCATCTGCCGATTGGATGCCGCGCAATTTGAACGAACGTGTGGAACTAATGATTCCCGTTGATTTTGAGCCGCATAAGGAACGGATCAAGTATATTTTGCACACTTACTTTCGGGATACGGAGAAAGCATACGACATGCGGTCTGACGGTTCTTACGTCGCCTTGGCGGACAATGATCCGAACAAACGCATCAACGCTCAAGAGATTCTACAGCATGAAGCGGAAGGCGCGGCGCGCAGACAGGATGCCGACGATGTGACCGTTTTGTCATTCGATCGTTAAGATTCTGTCGTTTGACAGGGCATGAGTCCTCTGATACAATTGTGCCGATTGGAGGAATTGCATGCAAACGCGATATTTTAGGCCCATTTCACGGATGTATGCCTTATTGATCGGACTTCTGGCCGTCGTGTTGCTGACCGGGTTCATCGATAAAGGCCGTTCCGTTATAATAGATGCAGACGGGCGACAGGAAACGGTATATACGCATGCCGTAAATGCCGCGGCCCTGCTCAGAGAAGCGAATATTTCCGTTGCCGCCGAAGACGAAGTAGAGCTGTCGACAACAACGCTGGAAGACGGCTCCGTCATAACGATTCGCCGCGCCGTTCCCGTCACGCTCGTTTACAAAGGGGAGAAGCGCCTGGTCGCTACGGGAAAACGCACTGTTGCCGAGGTATTGCCGCAATACGGTTATGATCGGGAAAATTACCGGGCTTACGAAGACGCTAACGGTCCGGTTCAAAAAAATATGACCATTCATATCGGTTCTCTATCGCGCAAAGTAATTACCGAAGATGCCGTCGTACCGTTCGCCATTGAAAGCATTCCCGACGAAGACCTCGGACAGGGAGAAGAAAAGGTTTTACAGCAAGGCGTCAACGGCAGAAAACGGGTACAATCGGCCATTATCAGTCTTGACGGCAAGGCCGTCGGCAGAGAGGTGCTCCATACGGAATTGATTACGGAAATGCAGCCCCTTATCCGACATGTGGGAACAAAGGCTACGGTAGAGATCAATACCGGTACGATAACGAAGTATTCCAAGGTACTGACAATGGAAGCTACGGCGTATTTGCCGACGGATGGCAACGGCGCGGGCCTGACAAAGTTGGAAACGAGAGCGCGTTATGGCGAAATCGCCGTTGACCCCAATGTTATTCCGCTGGGAACAACTGTTTTTATTCCCGGCTACGGTATCGCGACGGCTGAAGACACAGGCGGCGATATTCTCGGCAACCGCATTGACTTGTGCATGGAAGATTATACAGCCTGCATGGCTTTTGGCAGGCGTACGGTCCTGGTTTACATATTGGAATAAAAAAACAGGCTTTCGACGATGATCGGAAGCCTGTTTTTTCGGCAGTATCGAGCTTGAATCGGCCGGCTTTTCTTCTCCAGCGGCAAATGAATACCGCTTTTCGTTTCCCCTTATTTCTGTACCCAAAGCAACATATTATTTTCAAAGATTGCATTGAGTTTATCCGTGTCTTTTAACCAGGCGAGATAGGAACGGACTGTACTGCCGATAAGCACATATTGTTCAAAATTCATCGTCAAGGCATATGCTGTAAACAGCCGCTGCAAGATTACTTCAAAGCAAAGCGGCTCCCGGCATAAATCAACGATCTTATCTGCAATTTCCCGTACTTTATCAATGTTATATTGCGCCAGATCCGAAATATTCTCCGTTACTGCCGCATGGGCAGGGACAAATATGGTTGCTGTAAGTGATTTTACCATTTCAAGCGTTTTTATGTAAGCCGCCACATCATGGATAAAGCCGATTTGATACTTATCCAATATTTCCCGGCTGGACAGGCAATCGGCAAGAAAAACGACATCGTCAGGCGTTCGGAACCCAACCATGTCAAAGAAATGACCGGGCAAATTAATGATTTCAAAACCTTTTGGCAAGACGTCTTCCGTTAAATACGCTGCATGGCTCTCCTGTGCCAAAAGAAATTTATGTCTGAGGTCTTTACAGGGATAGCCGCCATATAAAAAAGATGGTTCTAAAATCGGATGGTTCGTAAATGCGCAATCAATGCCTGGCGCATAGATTTTACATCCGGTCTGTCCTTGCAAATACTTATTACCGCCAATATGGTCCGCATTGGCATGGGTATTATAAATTGCCCTTAAATTCCAAGCGTTTGCTTCCAATATTTGACGTATTTTACGTCCTGCATCCTTGTCATTTCCGCTGTCAATCAGACAAACATCTCTTTCATTCAGCTTTACCAGCCCTATTTTTGCGGGACTTTGAATGTAATAGCTGTTGTCTGAAAGTGGTATCAATTCATACATGGCGTATTGCCTCCTTTCGTGATTCGGAGAAGAGATGGTATTGTGAACCGCTCCTGTTACTTTGCTGCCTGATCGAAAGAGAGCGTTTTGTTTGTACTTAATTATACTACGGATATTATCACATATAAGCATGAAAAACCAACGATTCCTTCGGCATCATGCACAGGTTACGTGTAAGGCGTCAAATATGTGTTACCTTATGGAGAAAGGGAAAAACGTAAGACTTAAAAGAGAAATTTTAGTGTAAAGGAATTTTCGTGAACCGCAACACACCAGGACATCGATCCGTACCTTAAAATCGAGATAAAAAACAGCTTGTTTGCCTGTCTCTGCTGTGCTATAATATGAAAGGTTAAAAATACACACGTACCGTCGAGTCTGCTGCTGTGCCGTACAGCTTACGGTAAATGCGGGCAATGACCGGACAGAGGACAAACAGGAGGAATGAACGAATGGCAGTAGTATCTATGAAACAATTATTGGAAGCAGGTGTCCACTTCGGACATCAGACACGTCGCTGGAACCCGAAAATGGCTCGGTTCATTTTCACGGAACGCAACGGCATTTACATTATCGATTTGCAAAAGACGGTCAAGAAAATGGATGAAGCATATAATTTCGTCCGTGATCTGGCTGCGCAAGGCGGTTCCGTTTTATTCGTAGGCACCAAGAAACAGGCGCAGGATTCCATTAAAGGTGAAGCCGAACGTTGCGACCAGTTCTATGTAAACGAACGTTGGCTCGGCGGCATGTTGACTAACTTCCAGACTATTGAAAAACGTGTAAAGCGCTTAAAGGCTTTGGAAAAACAAGCTGAAGACGGCACTTTTGACGTGTTGCCGAAAAAAGAAGTCATTTTACTGAAACATGAAATGGAAAAGCTTCAGAAATATCTTGGCGGTATCAAGGAAATGAAGAAGCTGCCTGACGCACTTTTCATCATTGATCCGAAAAAAGAAGAGATTGCCGTAGCTGAAGCCCGTAAGCTTCACATTCCCATTATCGGCACTGTTGATACAAACTGTGATCCCGACGTAATCGATTATCCGATTCCGGCAAATGACGACGCAATTCGCGCCGTGAAATTGTTGACCGGTAAGATTGCCGACGCCGTACTGGAAGGCCGTCAGGGCGAACAGAATGAAGCGGCTGTTGCAGAAGTCGAAGAAGCAACGGAAGAAAACTGAGCGGCGCGTTCGTGAATTGAATGTATGAAAAAAGGTAAGGAGTGTTCCATTCCTTACCTTTATTAAACTGGACAGTTACTATCATTATTACTCATCATTAGGAGGAATCGCTCAATGGCTATTACAGCAAGCATGGTAAAGGACTTAAGAACAAAAACGGGAGCAGGCATGATGGATTGCAAAAAGGCGCTGGCCGCAACTGACGGTGATATGGACAAGGCCGTTGACTTTTTGCGTGAAAAAGGATTGGCTGCCGCCGCTAAAAAAGCTGACCGCATTGCTGCCGAAGGTCTTGTTTATTCCTACATTCACGGCAACGGCCGCATCGGCGTTCTCGTCGAAGTAAACTGCGAAACCGACTTTGTTGCGCAAACAGACGGCTTCAAAGATCTCTGCAAGGATATTGCCATGCAGATTGCAGCCGCCAATCCGTCCTATTTGAAACGTGACGAAGTTCCTGCTGAAGTGTTGGAACACGAAAAAGAAGTTCTCCGCCAGCAAGCGTTGAACGAAGGCAAGCCGGAAAAGATCGTTGAAAAGATGATCGTCGGCAGAATCGAAAAATATTACAAGGAAAATTGCCTTTTGGATCAGGAATTCATCAAAGATCCCGATAAGACGGTAACACAGATTATCAATGAAAACATTGCCAAGATCGGTGAAAAGATAGACGTTCGTCGCTTCACGCGGTATGCGCTGGGTGAAGGTTTGGAAAAACGGAACGATGATTTTGTTTCCGAAGTAATGGCTCAAGCTAAATAAGACCTTAATAAGAGAACACCCTATCGTGTTCTCTTATTTTCTAAGCGGACAAAAGCGATTGGGAAACAGGGAGGCTCCACGTATGAAAAGAGAATTTAAACGAATCGTCTTAAAGTTGAGCGGAGAAGCGCTGGCAGGGACACAAGGCTACGGCATTGACCCGATGACGGTCGAAACGATTGCCGATGATATTGTCGCTGTCACCAAACAGGGCATCCAGGTGGCGATCGTCGTCGGCGGCGGCAATATTTGGCGCGGTCTTTCCGGCAGCGCCAAAGGAATGGATCGGGTGTCCGCCGATTATATGGGTATGTTGGCTACGGTAATGAACTCATTGGCCCTGCAGGATGCATTGGAAAAAAAAGGCGTAGCTACACGCGTCCAGACAGCGATCAATATGCAACAGGTAGCTGAACCGTACATCCGTCGCCGTGCCATTCGTCATATGGAAAAAGGGCGCGTCGTTATTTTCGGCGCCGGTACGGGCAATCCTTATTTTTCGACAGATACGACAGCGGCTCTTCGCGCTGCGGAAATTGAAGCCGATGCCATCTTAATGGCAAAAAAATTCGTTGACGGCGTTTACGACAGTGATCCGAAAGTAAATCCAGACGCTAAGAAGTTTTCTCATCTTTCGTATTTGGAAGTAATCAAGCGCGAATTGGGGGTTATGGATGCTACGGCCACAACGTTGTGCATGACTAATGATATCCCTATCCTCGTTTTCAGCATCGACATTCCGGGGAATATTGTCAATGCGGCGAGAGGCAAAGAAATCGGCACCTTAGTCGACAAAGAAGACTAAAAGCAGTATGATATAGCTATACCAATTCATTGAAGGAAGTGATCCGCTATGGACGTCAAAACATTACTGACAACGCATGAAGAAAAAATGGATAAAACGATTGAAGCGTTGAAACGCTCACTGGCTTCGATCCGCACAGGCCGCGCCAGCACATCTCTGTTGAATCGCGTCAGCGTCGATTACTACGGTACGGCAACACCGGTAAACCAGGTCGCCAACGTCTCGGCGCCGGAACCGCGTCTGATCACCATCGTGCCGTGGGAACGGAATATGCTCGGTCCGATCGAACGGGCAATCTTGAAGTCCGATCTCGGCCTGAATCCGAATAACGACGGTACCATGATCCGCTTGGAAATTCCCCAGTTGACGGAAGAACGCCGAAAAGAATTGAGCAAAAAGGTAAGCAAAGAAGCGGAAGATGCCAAAGTGGTTATCCGCAATATCCGCCGCGACGGCAACGATGCCATCAAAAAGCTGGAAAAGCAAAAGGAAATTACGGAAGATGAAAGCAAGGAAGGTCAGACGAACATCCAGAAGCTGACAGATAAGAAAATCAAGGCCGTCGACGAAATTAAGGAAAAGAAAGAAAAAGAAGTTATGGAAGTATGATTGCGATAGAACAGCTTATTGGCATGTCCCTTGGGTATGCCAAATCTGTATTGGAAAGAGAATCCGTAGCCTATGTTGTAGAAAAAACGGAATCGAAAAGTCGCTTTTTCATCTGTGATCCGACTCTCGTTTACGTTATTCGCGTACGTCGCAAGGCGAATGTCGTTTATCTCTTGGTCAACGAGAGCCTGAAAAGAAGCGACTCAGTTCGTAAGGCTATGGAAAGGAGATATAATTCATGATTCCGAAGATATTTTCGAAAGATCGCAAGACAGACGGGACAGCGAATCTCGATAAGGCGAATATTCCCAGACATGTCGCTATCATCATGGACGGCAACGGACGCTGGGCGAAACGGAAGGGCTTGCCGCGCAGTGCCGGACACTATGCCGGCGCCAAAACGTTGAAGCGTATCGTCTTGGCCGCCGATGAGCTGGGTATTAAAGTCCTCTCTGTATACGCGTTTTCAACGGAAAATTGGAAACGGCCACAGGCGGAAGTGGACTATATTATGGAGCTCATGCACTCCTACTTAAGTCAAAATCTTCTGGAATTGAAAGAAAACAATGTACGCCTTCGTTTTATTGGAGATATGAGCCGTCTGTCAGATAAACTGCGTGCCGTTTTTATCCGATCCGAAAATGATATGAAGGACAATACGGGCCTGATCCTCAATGTTGCAGTCAATTACGGCGGCAGACTGGAAATCACGCAAGCCGCTCGTCAATTAGCGGCCGACGTAGAAGCCGGTAAGCTGTGCGCAGCTGCAATAAGGGAAGAAGATTTGGCGGCAAGGCTGTATACGGCTCCGGAAAATGACGTCGACCTGTTGATCCGCCCCGGTTCAGACAGCCGCGTCAGCAATTTTTTGTTATGGCAGATGGCTTACGCCGAATTTTGGTTCACACCGCTCAGCTGGCCGGATTTTACCAAGGATACGCTGATTGATGCCGTATTGGCATATCAAGGTCGTGAACGGCGTTTCGGCGGCTTGAAATAAAGGAGGCCGAAACTTGTGTTAACACGTCTTGCAACGGGATTTATCGGCGGAGCCCTGGCGATTTTTATCATCTATGAAGGTAATTGGCTTTTTTTTCTGATGATTCTGCTTTTGGCCTTATTGGGCTGGCATGAATTTGACGGATTGGCGCGCAAGCTGAAAGGACAAATTCCTGTAAAGGTGATGTCTCTTTGGCTGGTTTTATATTTTACGGCATTTTGGTTCTCCAATACGAAAGGAACCGTATTGCTCACCGCTTTCGCGTTCACCTGGTTTATGCTGCGCATGGTCTTCCGCTATGGCCGGTTGAAGCCTTCTGATTCCGCCTTGGGCTGTTTCGGGCTGCTTTATGTTACAATCGGCTTTTCCGCGATGCTGGCCATTCGTGAAGGCATGGTCGGTTCTTACCTGACCGCAGCGTTTTCGGAACCGCAGCTCCAACCGGGGCGTTTTCTGTTCTTTCTTCTGATCTTCTCTACCTGGGCCAGCGATACCTTTGCTTTCTTCGTCGGCAAAGCGAAGGGGAAGACGAAGCTTTGCCCCGCGATCAGTCCCGGAAAAACCAGGGAGGGGGCCTTGGGCGGTTTTATCGGAACCGTCGCCGTCGCGCTTTTTTGTGCGGCAATCGGCCATTTCTCACTGCTTCACGGCTTTGTCATCGGCCTGATCATTGCCGTCATGGCTCCGTTGGGAGATCTGGCGGAGTCGATCCTGAAGCGAAGCGCTGCCGTCAAAGATTCCGGCTCTCTGATTCCCGGACACGGCGGCGTGCTGGATCGCTTTGACAGTTTACTTCTGGCGGCGCCGGCTGTTTATGCATACTTGATATTGATCGCTTAGACTTTCCGTCAGAAAGGACCATTCTCTTGGGTATAACAATAGGAGCGACCATTTTCGTGTTCAGCGTTATCGTTTTTGTACATGAATTTGGTCATTTTATCACGGCCAAGATGACGGGTATGCAAGTCGATGAATTTGCTATCGGTTTTGGCCCCAAGCTTTTCAGTTATCAATACGGACCGACGGTATATTCTCTGCGCGTTATTCCGTTGGGCGGTTTTAATCGAATCGCCGGCATGACGGAAGAAGAAGCGTTAAACGAACGATCGTTTTTGAACAAGCCTATCTTATCTCGCCTGATCGTCATTGCTGCCGGTGCGTTCATGAACTTTGTCCTGGCTGTTTTTATTATTTGGGGACTGATGTTCGCTGTCGGTACAACGGAGGTTTCGCAGGAGCCGATTGTCGGTTCCGTCATGACCGACTCCCCGGCAGCGCAAAACCGGCTGCAGCCGGGCGATCGAATCCTCTCCATCGGCTCCGACAAGATTACGAAATGGGCAGATATTTCATCGGCCGTAGATAAACATGTCCATGATATTATCCCCGTCGTCATCGAACGGGAGGGAACGAGAATGACCGTTTCCATGATCCCCAAGACCGATGAGCAAAAACGGGCACTGCTGGGAATTACGCCGACGGTCACGCGACAGGAGCACGGATTTTTCGAGTCTGCCGGACTCGCTGTTCGCCGGACGGGAGAAATCTGCTATATGATGCTTGACGGTTTATATCGCATGGTGACCGGAACGGCAAAGGCTGAATTGGCAGGACCGCTCGGCGTAGCACAATTAGCCGGGCAGGTTGCTTCTTTGGGCTTTGTCAATTTGCTTATGTTCACGGCATTTCTCAGTATCAACTTGGGAATTTTAAATTTACTGCCCATTCCCATGCTTGACGGAGGTTATTTGATCCTGATTCTCCTGGAGGGGATCATGCGGCGGCGGCTGCCCGAAAAGGCCTTGTACTACATTCAGGTTGTCGGCATTGCCATTCTCGGCTCGTTGTTTGTCTTTGCCATGCTTCAGGATATCAGTCGTTTTTAGGAAGGATTGCTGATGATAAGGAGAAGAAAATCGCTGCCTGTACATGTCGGCAGTGTGATAATCGGCGGCGACGCGCCGATTTCCGTACAAACCATGTCGACAGTCAATCCTGTCGATACGGACGCCGCCGTTGCCGACGCGAAACGTTTGGCGGCTTGCGGAGCCGAGATCATCCGTTTCGCCGTTCCCAATATGGCGGCGGCAACGGCGCTGAAAAAATTGACAACGCAGCTGTCTGTCCCTCTGGTGGCAGATATTCATTTCGATTATCGCCTGGCCCTGGCAGCCGTGGAAAGCGGAATCGCCGCCTTACGGATAAACCCCGGCAATATCGGCAGTGAAGATAACGTCGTCGCCGTCGTGGAGAAAATAAAGCCCCATGGCATTCCCATTCGGATCGGTATCAATTCCGGTTCGTTGCCTGACGATATTCTGGCTGCCAACGGCGGCCATCCGACAGCATCAGGCATGCTGGAAAGCGCATTGCGCCATATACGCATATTGGAAAAAATGGATTATCGTCAAATAGTCATTTCCCTGAAATCTTCTGACGTACCGTTGATGATTGAAGCCTATCGGACTTTGGCGGAAAAAGTTCCTTATGCCCTGCATCTGGGCGTAACCGAGGCCGGATTGGCCCAAACGGGAACGATCCGTTCGGCCGTCGGCATCGGTACCCTGCTGTACAACGGAATCGGCGATACATTGCGCGTTTCCTTGACCGCCGATCCTGCTGAAGAGATCAAAGTCGGACAGGAAATCTTGACATCCCTGGGATTGCGCCGTTTCGGTCCGACACTGATTTCCTGTCCAACCTGCGGCAGAACGCAAGTCGGCTTAATCGCCTTGGCAAAGGCCGTGGAAGAAAGGCTGAAAAGCATATCACAACCGATTAAGGTAGCTGTCATGGGCTGCGTTGTCAATGGACCGGGTGAAGCCCGTGAAGCCGATTTCGGCATTGCCGGAGGACAGGGGATGGGGATCGTCTTTTCTCACGGAACCGTTTTGCAGACAGTCAAGGAAGCCGACCTGGTAGATACGCTGTTTGCAGAAATTAATAAGTATATAGCAAAGGAGTCATAATCACATGTTAGCTTCAAAATTATACAGTCCGACACTGCGTGAAATCCCGTCAGATGCCGAAGTCGTCAGTCACCAGTATATGCTGAAAGCCGGTATGCTCAGAAAAAACGGCGGCGGTATTTATACGTTCCTGCCCCTTGGGCGTCGCGTCATTCGCAAGATAGAGGCCATTGTCAGAGAAGAAATGGACAATACCGGTTCACAGGAAATCATGATGCCGATCATGCAACCTGCGGAAATCTGGCACGAATCCGGTCGCTGGAGCGCTTACGGACCGGAAATGTTCAAACTTGAAGACCGTCATCATAATCAATACTGCCTCGGTCCTACACACGAGGAACTGATCACGACGTTGGTGCGTAATGAACTTCGTTCCTATAAACAGATGCCGCTTATCCTGTATCAGATGCAGAACAAATACCGCGACGAGATCCGCCCCCGTTTCGGTTTGATGCGGAGCAGGGAGTTCGTCATGAAGGATGCATATTCTTTTGACGTCGATGAAGCAGGAATGCATAAAAGTTACGAATTAATGTACGATGCGTATATGCGCATTTTTGACCGCTGTGGCCTTCAATACAAGCCTGTTCAGGCCGACTCGGGGCAGATCGGCGGCAGCCGTACGCACGAATTTATGGCCTTTGCCTCTGCCGGCGAAGCCGACGTCGTGACCTGCAAACACTGCGATTTTGCAGCAAATGTGGAAAAGGCGGTTCCCGGAACATTGACGACAGCAAAAGAAGAGCCGCAGCCATTGGAAAAGATTGCCACGCCAAACTGTTCGACAATAGAAGATCTGGCCGCATTCATGAAGATCCCCGTCGAAAAAACGATCAAGGCCGTAGCTTTCGTCGTAGATGAAGATAAAATAGTCCTCTGCATGGTACGCGGAGACCATGAAGTGAATGATGTCGTTATTCAGCATCTTGTCGGCGGTAATACGATTGAACCGGCCAATGAAGATGATCTGAAGGCCCACGGCCTGCAGCCGGGATACATGAGTCCCATCAATGCCGACACCCCTGATAATGAAAAATTTTTCGTTTTTGTCGACCCGACAGCGATGAATGTCTGCAACGGCGTAACCGGCGCTAATGAAGCGGGATATCATTTTACCAATGTCGATCCGCAGCGTGACTTTAAATCCGTTCAGGTGGAAACGATCCGCATGATCACGCAACGCGACGTCTGTCCTGTCTGCGGCGGCGAAATCGAATTTGCCCAGGGGATTGAAGTCGGGCAGGTTTTTGAATTAGGTACGAAATATTCGGACTCCTTACAGGCTACCTTCCTCGATCAAAACGGTAAAGCCAAACCATACGTCATGGGAAGTTACGGTATCGGCGTCACCCGTACAATGGCCGCAGCCATTGAACAGTATCATGATGACAAGGGTATTATCTGGCCTGCCGCTATCGCTCCTTATGAAGCCGTTATCGTGCCGGTCAGCACTAAAGACGAAGATATGGTGAAAATTGCCGAAACTTTATATGCTGAAATAAAAGCGCTCGGCGTTGAAGTCGTGCTCGACGATCGAAACGAACGTGCCGGCGTTAAATTTAATGACGCCGATCTCATCGGCTATCCTGTTCGTCTTACGGTCGGTAAGAAGAGTGCCGCTGAAGGCACTGTCGAACTGAAAGTACGGCGAACCGGCGAAGAAAAAGTAATCACCATTGCAGAAGCGGCGGCCATGACGTGCGCCGTTATCGGCGATCTGAAAAGCAAAAACATGTGATCTTAAAGAAGCGCAAGGATAAGCTGAGCTTGTTCTTGCGCTTCTTTTACGTAATCAAGGACGGTGGAAGTATGAACATGGAATTGTTTCCTACGAAAGGTGAATTGGAAGAGGCGACACGTAAAGCGACGGGAATCAATAAAACGGCAGTATTGGCTATGATCAGTATCAGTCAAGCTGCTGAAGAAATACGGACGACACTGGGAAAAACGCTGGAAAGCCAATATCGGCTTTCAGAGGGGAAACTGCACATCCTTTTGCTCCTTTATCGCCAGAAAAGCGGACTGTCTCCTTCTTCGTTGGCAAAAAAGAGCGGAGTGACGAAGGCCACGGTCAGTGTAATGATTGGCCGCATGAAAAATGAAGGGTTAGTAAGCGAAAAAGAAAATGGGATAGACAGAAGAGGGAAGCAAATCGCCTTAACCGAGTCAGGTCGAATTTACGTGGACTATGTACTGCCGCAATATTATTTGCGTTTGTCACAGATGATGAAAAATTTGACGGAAGAAGAACAGAAGATCCTGTTGTCTCTGCTCCATAAGTTAATTTAAATCACATTTTAAATAATTAGTTAGCTAACTATATTAATATTTTTACAGTAACTAAGACTTTATCTTTCTTTTTGTATTATTAGGCTGAAGAAAGACTATATTCTTTCGTTAATTTTTCTATCCGTTGAAAAGGAAAGTTACGCTGTTACAATCTTTTCATTTTCATATTACTGAATTTTAATCCTTTTTTAATCCTCGTTTCACCGTCTTTTAATCTTTCCATGAGACAATGAGAGAAGAAAAGTGCTGAAACGAGGTGTGTTCATGTTAAAGAAACAAGCAAAAACAGTTGTGACGGCAAAGCGAAAAGGCAGAGAGACTCTTTTGAAACTGTGCAGAGAAGGCGATCTTCTTTTGGAACGATCCTTTTCCTGCAACATACAGTGTGAAAGCAGCTTACGGCAAGCTGTCAGCGTCTACGAAAAAGCGCTGGCATACGCACGGGAAAGTGAACGCAGACTTGTCCTCGCGCCCTTGGCAAAGGCGTATTTCAGGGGGTATTTCACAAAAGCTGCCGCCCGTTCTTATCAAAATCACCAGTGGGCTCAACAGGCCATACCGTATTTTCGTGAATTAATCGCTTCCGACGTTACCGTCACCGTACTGTATCGTTTCGCGCTCCTGCTGTATCGGGACGCTCACGATTTTACCAATCCCGAACCTTTTCAGCAAAAAAAACGACAACAGCAGGAAGCGTACGCCATATACGATCGTACCATCAGGACGGTTAAAGCATTGCCGCAGGAAGAAAAAGCCGATTTCGCCGGCATTTACGTCAGATCGTGTTACGGCTTGTGCCGCAGCGGCTTGGAATTGCTGCCGCAGCGCTCCCTTATCGGTGACGAATGCAGACTTCTCTTTCCCCGTCTGGTGTCGGACAACCGGGATCAAGAGGGCCGAACCGCTCTGTTCAAGCGTTGTTATGAAGCGATTGATACGGCACGCCGAGAAGAAAAACTGCCGCGTAAAGTCATAGATTTGCAGCGTTTGATAAGTCAGGAACAGTCCTTTGAACAAGCTTGGGACATCTACTACCTGCTGGGAAAGTTATTTGATTACGGTTGGCAATATGATCTTCACCCGCATAAAAATGCTGCATATGACGCTGCCTTAAAATATTATCATTACGCCGCATCCTTCGATCTCCTGCGACGCCGTTCCGGCCGTAGTGTTCACGGCTTTTTCTATATGTACGAATCGCTTTTGCTGATGACACTCCGTGGCAGAGATCTTGATAAATACCGCTACCTTTGGAAGACGTACGAAATGGAGCAGCTTTTGCCGCAACCGCACCGCGATCTGCTGAATGCCCGCTTCCACATCATCAACGACGAATGCGAAAGAGCGGCAGCGCTGCTGTTGCCTTACGCCAAAAAAACGCCGCAACAGGCGGGACTGTCGCCGCGCAAGGCGACGGCGCTGCTGGACATCATTACGATCATCCGAACAGCGTCGTTGAAAAAGCTGCGCGGCACTTACAAGCCCTATCAATTCGTATGGCTTCATAAAATCCGAGACTATGTGCAAAAAAAAGAAGCCGTCAGCTGACAGCTTCTTTTGGCTCAATCCTTTACAGGAAAATGTATTTCCCGATAAACAGAATCGCCAGAATATACATTAAAATACTGATTTTATCACGACGGCCTGTACAGAAATTGATCACTACATACGAAATGACGCCGAAGGAAATGCCTTCTGAGATACTGTAACAGAAGGGCATGGCGATAATGGCAATGTAAGCAGGAATGGATTCCCTCAGATCGTCAAAGGCAATACCGGTTACTGCAGTGAGCATGAGGAAGCCGACGATAACCAGAGCCGGAGCCGTAGCGAAAGCGGGGATTGCCATGAAGAACGGCGACAGAACCAGAGAAAGAGCGAAGAAGATAGCTACAAAGACGGCGGTCAGGCCGGTCCGTCCGCCTTCACTGACACCGGTAGCGCTTTCGACGTAAGTCGTCGTCGTGCTGGTTCCCATTAAAGCGCCGAAGGTCGTTGCAAAAGCATCTGCCAACAAGGCCCCTTTAATACGGGGAAGTTTGCCTTCGCTATCGAGCATATCCGCTTTGGAAGAAACGCCGATCAGAGTTCCCAAGGTATCGAAAATATCGACGAAAAGAAAGGCGAACATGACGACGAAGAAGTCGATGCTGAACATATTGCTGAAATCCAGCTGTCCCAAAATAGGCGACAGGCTTGCCGGCATAAATGCGGCGGCGCCGGCTGAAAGATTGGGGATGACGCTGTACATATGCATTTCCGGATTAGGAACGTACAGGCCCGCCATTTCACAAATGATACCGAGAATCCACGTAAACAGGATGCCCCAAAGAATATTGCCGCGTACTTTTCTGACCATCATAATCGCCGTAAAAATGATGCCCGCCATAGCCAAAAGCACTGTGATGCCCGTTGTCTGAAAGGTTCCGGCGGCAACCGATTGCTTAAAGGAAAAGAGTGATATCTTCGTAGCCGGGTTGGCAACAATGATCTGCGCATTTAGAAGCCCGATCAAAGCTATAAATAAGCCGATACCGGCGGAAACGGCTTTTTTCAGGTTCATCGGAATGGCGTTAAAAATGGCTTCGCGAATATTGGTGAGAGAGAGAATGACAAAAATAATACCTTCTACAAAAACTGCCGATAATGCCATTTGCCAAGAATACCCCATTTGCAACACGACTGTATAAGCGAAAAAAGCGTTCAGCCCCATACCGGGAGCCAGTGCAAAGGGATAATTAGCCAAAACGGCCATCAGCAACGTTCCCAGACAGGATGCCAGCGCTGTCGCCGTAAGTACGGCGCCCTTGTCCATGCCGGCACCGCTCAGGATAGTAGGATTGACAGCCAAAATATAGGCCATCGTCATGAACGTCGTGATTCCTGCCAACAATTCGGTTTTGACCGATGTTCCGTTTGCCTGCAAATGGAACAATCGATCCAGAAATCCTTCTTTGTTCTCCATTGTATCAACTCCTCAGCAGAATAAAATGACCAGATAATATAATAATATAATCATTACAATTCCTTGTAAATACTGACCTCTTCTTTTTTGTAAAAAGAAAGATCTTCACTCCACAAGAAAGCGAAAAACTGCGCGGCTGAAGCGGATGACCTGTCTTCGGCCGTGCAGTTCTGCAGACATATGAATAAGGAAATTATCGGAAGTCCCGGCCCGTCAATAACTGATAGGCTTCTTTGTATTTTTCAATCGTTTTGTCAATAATATCCTGCGGCAAGAGGTAATCGCTATCCGGATGTGCCTTCAACCAGTCGCGAACAAATTGTTTGTCGTAAGAAGGCTGCGATTTACTGGCTTCATAGCCTTTGAGCGGCCAAAAGCGGGAACTGTCAGGCGTCAGCATTTCGTCACCCAAGACGATCTGCCCTTCTTCATCAAGTCCGAATTCAAATTTCGTATCGGCAATAATGATGCCGCGGGAAAGCGCATAATCTGCGCATTTTTTATAAAGGGCAAGTGTGTAGTCACGAATTTTTTCGGCATATTCACGCCCTTTTCCGGGGAATTCTTTTTCTAAATATGCAATCCCCTGTTCTAAGGAGACGTTTTCGTCGTGATCACCGATTTCCGCCTTGGTGCTCGGCGTAAAAATCGCTTCCGGCAATTTTTGTGATTCACGCAGACCTGCCGGCAGCGTAATGCCGCAGACCGTACCGTTTTCTTGATAGCTTTCCCAGCCGCTGCCGGTAATATAACCGCGAACGATACATTCCATAGGAATCATGGTCAATTTTCGGCATTTCATGCTGTTTCCCGCAAATTGTTCCTGTTGGAAAAATTCAGGCATATCGGCAGTATCTACTGAAAGCATATGGTTCGGCAAGATATCCTTGGTAAAATCAAACCAGAATTTTGACATTTGCGTCAAGATAGCGCCTTTTTGTGTGATCTTGTTTTTTAAGATATGGTCGAATGCAGAAATTCGATCCGTTGCCACCATGATGATGCTGTCACCGGCATCATATACTTCACGCACTTTCCCGGATTTATACGGTTTGTATTCTTTCATCTTCATGCCTCCAGTAAAAAATTATAAACTTATAATTCTTCCTTATCATATCACATTTTCCGTACAGCGTCGATAACGACAAAAGCACGGGGAAAGGGCTAGGTTGGTCTTTTTTCGCTCGCGCCCTATTCATGCCTACAGGGCTTCGTAAAACGGCAAAAGGTTACCGGCCATACGGACGCCAGATTTTGCCAAATAAAAAACACGGCCTCCTGCAAGGAAAAGCCGCGTTTTCTGAAAATAAAAACGGCGTATCGTTTATCGTAATGTTACAAGGTAGTCCGGCATCGGTCAGTACAGGCGGAAAACGCCGATAACCTTGCCGAGAATCTTACAGTTACGCGTGTAGATAGGTTCATAGGCATCATTTTCCGGCTGTAGACGAACGCGGTCCTTTTCCAAATAGTAGCGCTTAACCGTCGCTTCATCTTCAAGCATGGCCACGACAATCTCGCCGTTTCGCGCCAGATCCTGTTTTCGCACAATAAGCCAGTCGCCTTCCAGTATACCGGCATCGCGCATACTGTCGCCGCGAACGGTCAGCATAAAGCAGTCGTCATCGCCGATAAATTCGGCAGGAAAGGGGTAGACATCTTCAATAACTTCTTCCGCCAGAACGGGAACGCCGGCGCGCACCTGGCCGACGATAGGGACGGGAACAACTTTTTTTGACCGCCACGAACCTTCATCGAGCAACTCGATGGTGCGGTTTTTGGAAGAACCGCGACGAATCAGACCGTTTTCTTCCAGACTTTTCAAATGAGAATATACGGTCGCCGTAGAACTGAGACCGACGGAACTGCAAATTTCACGAATCGAAGGCGGATAGCCGTTCTGATGGACACAACTGCGGATATATTCCAGAATCTGACGTTGCCTGTGATTTAAGAGTTTTTCATTATTCAGCATATTGATCTCACTCCTATATAGTGTGTCTTTATTATACGGTGTTGCAGGAGAAAAAGCAAACATTTGTTTCATTAACCTTGACAAGAACATATGTTCGGCGATATAATAATCACAGCCACCAAACAATTGTTTGCAAAACATCTGTTCTCTTTGCTGGGAGTGATCTGCTATGAAAAAATCACCAAAAAAACGCGGCACCGTACGGCGCCTTCGCTATATCGCTTTATTCTTCGTTTTAGCCGCCGCCTTCATGCAGGCAGGTTGGAGTTATTATGCCGATAAGGATTACGTAGCCGTTCGGGTCGAAGAGGGAGATACGATCTGGAAATTGGCTTCTTCCGTGGCCGAACCGGGAAGCGATATACGCAGCCAGGTCTATGCCATCGTGGAAGCCAACCATTTGTCTCATTCCGAAGATATCCGCCCCGGACAGATTTTGCAGATTCCCGTAGAAAAGGGAACGGCAGCAGCGGCCAAAGCAAAATTTTCACATTGACAGTAAGCCGGAAACAGCCTTCATCAAAAAAGATGAAGGCTGTTTTTTAGGTATCACCGGTAATTTTTAAGATCGGATTATCAATCAGACTGTCCGCCTCATCAATATAACGCCGCAGAACAGCTTGGGATTTATGACGCGTCTGACGCATAATCTGCCGCTCCTCCACGCGATGTTGCGCCGCCGAGGTAGCAAAACCGTGACGCAGGCTGTGCGCGCCATATTCGGCGGGATCCATACCGACGACAGCGACATAGTGTTTGACGAGCAAGGCAATCGCCTTATCGGAAATACGAGTCTTGCGGATGCCGCGACCCTTTGTAAAACCGCGGAAAACAGGCCCCGTCGTAATGCCGCTGACTGCAAGCCATTGTTTCAAAGCCGTAACGGCACAAATATCCGTATCCTTAATGACGGGTATCGCAATGCGCTGTCCTTGTCCCAAATGATCGGTTTTCGATTTCCGCAAGGTAATGACCAAGCCCAAACGCTGGAAACGCAAATCTTCAACGTCAAGTCCGGCGATTTCGGACCGGCGCATGGCGCCGAAAAAACCGATCAGAAGAATGGCCTTATCACGGGCAATTTGCAGTTCATCGCCGTCAACAGCTGCCGCCATTTCTCGGATATCGTCATAGAGAATCGGCATTTTCCCCTGTTGCAGCGTACCTTTCATGCGCTTAATACCGCGCAACGCGTTTTTCACGATAGGGAACCGGCAGGGATTATCTTTGACCCCCGCCGCCTCATAGTTCTCCGTCAGCGCGCTGATACGTCTGGCAACAGTATTCGCCTTGGCGTTATCAGCCAGATCGTTAATATAATTGACGATCGTTTCGGGAGCAGCAGGAAAGGTATACGTTTCATGCTGCTCACACCAATCATAAAAATCGTCCCAGTCCGACGCGTAGGCATCCAACGTATGGGCCGAACGGGAAATGGAAATACTCTGGCGAGATTTATCGGACAACTTCTCATTTGCCGCCAATACGTCTGCCTGACCGATATAGAAATCTTTAGGTGGTCTGTCCATCGTAACCTCACTTCCCCGCATATCCGCTGCGATTCCGGCACGATAGCCGTACATTCGCATGACAACCGGCGGCGCTTCAGCAGCGCAACATGGCGCGGCAAAGTTTTCGCACCGCTTCGTCGATCCGGGTTTCTTCTAAAGTAGAATAATTAATGATAAATGTATGTTCCCGCTGTGAAAGGGGATTGAAATAATATTGCGAAAGACTTGTCAGACGCAAACCTTCTTTCCGGCAACGTTCGATGACCTGAGCGTCAGCGTCTTCAATATCCGCTTGAAGAAGAAAATGCAGCCCTGCACTGGCTTCAATAATTTCCGTCTTTTTTGACAACGGGCTTCGTTTCAAGGCCCGGATCAAATGATCGCGTTTATGTCGGTAAGCTGTCCGTACATGATTCAAATGCCGTTCGAAAAAGCCGTCGCCCATGAACCGGGCCAGCGTATATTGTTCGAAATTGGAAACGGTACAGGACAAGAAGCCAAGCTTTTCCTTAAACGGCAACACCAACTCCGGCGGCAATACGAGATAGCTGATACGGATCGTCGGAGATAAGCTCTTGGAGAAGGTATTCATATAGATAACCTTGCCGGAAGCATCAATGCTGAATAAGGTCGGAATTGGCCGGCCCATAAAACGAAATTCACTGTCATATTCATCTTCCAAAATATGGCGACCGTCACATTCGTTGGCCCAGCTGAGCAATTCGTAGCGCTTGGCAATGGGCATAATCAGCCCCGTAGGAAACTGATGCGACGGGCTGATGTGAACGACGTCGGCCAGCTGTCGCCGCACATCGGCCATTTTGATACCGTCATCGGAAACGCCGGCGTAAACGCAGGCGGCATTGTTGTACGCGTAGATCATGCGCATTTTGGCATAACCGGGATCTTCCAGACAATATACCCGTTCCGGCCCGAAGAAACGAATCAGGAGACCATACAGGTATTCCGTACCGGCGCCGACGATGACCTGTTCGGGCTCGACATACATGCCGCGAAAACGGCGTAGATGATCACAAATGGCCAGGCGCAGCGCGAGCGCGCCGCCGGCAGGAGTACAGCGCACCAGCTGCTCCTGCTCTTCAGCCATGACCGCGCGCATCGTCTTTGTCCAGGCGGCGAAAGGAAACATTTCGGGCTGAATTTCATTGGAAACAAAATCGGCAAAATAAACCGTTTCTGCCGTCTTTGTCACCGGCAGCGACTGCGGCGCGCGTCGCTGACTGATTCTGCCATGATTCGAAAATGGGGAAACATAAAATCCTTTTTTGGCTACAGAATAAATATATCCCTCAGCCAACAACTGCCCGTAAGCGGTTTCGACAGTCATCGTGCTGATCTGCAGATGCGAAGCCAAACTCCGCTTGGACGGCAATTTTTCGCCGGCCTGTAAAACTTGTGTCAAAATATCCTCTTTAATGCAGTTATACAGCCGTTCATACAGACAGCCTGACCTGTTCCCGTCGAGTACATAGGTAAGCATCTGACCTGATTTCCTCGCAAACTGACCTTGTAATATAAAACTGTTTTGAATATTTTAAAATGGTCAAATATGATTATACTATTACCTGTAAAGAATAACAAGGAGGTATTTATCATGACAACGGAAACGACAAAAGGAAGCAACCGTTATGAATTGAACAAGGAACTGGCTCAAATGCTGAAAGGAGGCGTGATCATGGATGTAACGACGCCGGAACAGGCGAAAATAGCGGAAGCAGCCGGCGCTTGTGCCGTTATGGCGTTGGAACGGATTCCGGCAGACATTCGCGCCGCCGGCGGCGTATCGCGAATGAGTGATCCTGCCATGATCAAGGGAATTCAGGACGCCGTTTCGATACCAGTCATGGCGAAATGTCGCATCGGCCATTTTGCGGAAGCACAGATTCTGGAAGCGATTGAAATCGACTATATTGATGAAAGCGAAGTCCTGTCACCGGCAGACGACAGTTATCATATTGATAAAACGCAGTTTTCCGTTCCCTTTGTCTGCGGCGCCCGCAACCTGGGGGAAGCCCTGCGCCGTATTGCCGAAGGCGCGTCAATGATACGCACCAAAGGAGAACCGGGAACGGGGGATGTCGTCCAGGCTGTCAGCCACATGCGCCTGATCAATGAAGAAATCGCCGCTCTTGCCGCCAAACGGGAAGACGAACTTTTTGAAGCGGCCAAGACATTGGGCGTATCTTACGATCTGATCGTTTATGTTCACCAGAACAAACGTCTCCCTGTCGTCAATTTTGCTGCCGGCGGCATTGCAACACCGGCCGACGTATCGCTGATGATGCAGCTTGGCGCCGAAGGCGTCTTCGTCGGCTCGGGCATCTTTAAGTCCGGCGATCCTGCAAAGCGAGCCGCAGCAATCGTCCAAGCGGTAACTAACTATAAAGACGCGAAACGGCTGGCTGCTCTTTCCGAAAACCTTGGGGAAGCCATGGTCGGTATCAACAAAGACGAAATCGAAGTCCTCATGGCGGAACGGGGGAAATAAGATGAGAGTCGGCGTTCTAGCCGTACAGGGAGCGTTTGCCGAACACGTCCGAATGGTAAAAAAGCTCGGTGCAACTGCCGTTGAACTGCGGCGGCCAGACGACTTGTCGGATAAACCGGACGGCCTCATCCTGCCAGGCGGTGAAAGTACGGTGCAAGGGAAGCTGCTCCGGGATCTGGGCATGTTCGCTACATTGCAGCAATGGATTAGAGATGGCTTACCGGTTTTAGCCACCTGCGCCGGCATGATTCTGTTGGCGCGTACACTGAGCAATGACCGGCAACGTTATTTTTGTACCCTGCCGGTCCAAGTCAGGCGTAATGCTTACGGCCGGCAGCTGGGGAGCTTCATTGCAACCGCTCCGTTTCAAGGTATCGGCAACGTTCGGATGACCTTTATTCGTGCTCCGTATATTGAAAAAGCGGATCCTGCTGTCAAAATTCTGGCTACTGTAAATGAACGGATCGTCGCCGTTCGTTACCGCAATCAGATTGCCCTTTCTTTTCATCCCGAAGTAGGTGAAGATACGCGAATACATGCGCTGTTTTTGCAATCTCTGTCAACAGGAAAAGAGCAGGGTACCGTCTTTTCTTTCTCAGAAAAAAAACGTTCCAAGGAAACATAACCGCTCTAACGAAACCGTTTTTAGCTGACACTCCGCAATCGCTTGCCAGGCGATTGCGGAGTGTCAGCTGTTTATGATAACCTTATTGAATAGTCGCACAAGAGGAAATAAACAGATCCATCAACGGACTGACCCATTTGTTCTTGTGATAACCGCAAACAGCAGCTATCGTCATATCCGTAAGCTCCGTTCGTATCTCAACGAGACTGCCGGCTTTTAATTCCTCTGCCGCCGCGAAACGGGGCAAAAAAGTAATACCGACATTATTTTTCACGAGGTTCTTAATCGTCGTAATGCTCCACATTTCAATGGTATGATCCAACATGATCGATTTTTTCCGCAGATATTGTTCGAATATCTGTCGGAACACGCAAGTTGGCTCATTAATGATAAACGATACGGGAATCTGCTGATCGGCCGTAATGAAATCGGGAAATCGGTCTCGCATCTCCGGCGAAGCAAGCAATGCCAAACCGTATGTATCAATGGCATGCGTTTTCAGACTGGTACCGAAACCGCCGACGTAGTCGTAAAAAATTCCGATATCCAAAGCACCCGTCATCAATTCATCACGAATGTCATAACAGTTCATCGATCGCAGAAAAAGCTGTGCTTTCGGCGCTTCTTCACGGAATTTTCGCAGAATCCGGGGTACCTTGTAACATAGCAGCGTCTCGCCGACGCCGACGTGCAAATCACCGCTGTAGCCACTGAGATCTGCATCGAAATTTTTTAACTTATCCAAAGAAAACAGCACATCATCCACATAGGGAATCAATGATTCACCGGCTTTCGTGAGAACCATTTTTCTGCCGATTTTTTCAAAAAGCTTTATGGAAAGATCCTTTTCCAACTGATTGATCTGAAAAGTTATCGTCGATTGTGTGTAATTTAACCGCTCTGCAGCACGAATAAAACTACCTTCTTCAGTAACCGTCTTGAACGTATGCAAGTATTTCAAGTCCATTCGCTGATCCCTCTTTTTACTATTCAAAAATATTGAATTCAATGTTCGATATGTTCAATTTGAATGAACTTACCTTTAATGATAAGATACCAAATGAAGAGGGAAGTTGCAAGACATAATTAGTATTGTCACAGGAGGTATTTATCATGAATTTTGCAGCCTTTTTTTCATATGTTTTTCTTACGGCGTTCACGCCGGGACCGAACAATATCATGTCCATGACTAATGCGGGGAAGTATGGCTTCAAAAAATCATTTCCCTTTAATCTCGGCATTTTTATGGGATTTATTCTGGTCATGTCCTGCTGCGCGATTTTTTTCGCTTTGCTTTACGATCTGATCCCCACTGTCGAACCGGCCATGTTGGCAGTCGGCGCCGCATATATCCTTTGGCTTGCCTGGATCATCTGGCGAGATAAACCGAGTGACGGTAAAAAGAGTCTCATGCAGACAACGAGCTTCTTTACAGGCATGATTCTGCAATTTATCAACGTAAAGGTTATTCTTTACGGTATTACGGCCATGTCATCCTTTGTTTTCCCTCATTACAGAGCCTTTGCGGATATTGCCTTTTTCATCTTTCTTTTGTCGTTTATCGGATTCGCCGGTACTTGTTGTTGGTCATTCTTCGGCGCCGCCTTTGAACAGTTGTTTTCAACGTACAGAAAAGCGACGAATCTGATTATGGCCTTAGCGTTAGTATATTGCGCTGTGACCATGCTTCTGGACCGGTAACAAAGCTGATCGATTATGTGAAATTGCTGAAAGACCGTGAAAAAGGAAAAATATCGTTCTTATTTTAAACGACAGCGGATTAAAATATCTCAGTACTGACGTTTTTCCGTAAAACATTATCTTGCTTTTGCCGATATTTAAAAAACAAAAGACATAAATAAGCATAAATAGACATGAAGAAAAATATAGGATAGTTCCGCAATAAATAGCATGTTTATCGACGAAATTTAAAAGACATAAATAAGCAATTAAAAAGATATACAATTAGTTCCGATAACGTTATATTATCGGAACTAATAATTTATACGTTTCTATGGTTTACTATGGCTTATTGATAAATGTGTATTTTCCACCATTTATCGAGGAATCTACCTATTATATTTTACTATCGATTATTATAGGTTTATACACAAAAATGAGGCGGATAGCGGAAGAAATAGCGGAAAAGTAAAGCCCCGTCAAACTGGACAGTATGCACCTTGACTGGGCTTTGTGAACCTCGTAAAATGTAATTGTTATAGATGTCAACTGCACAATAATGCGCTGTGTCGTAGTAGAAAAGAGAGTGTTTTGAGCACCAAAAAATTATAAAAATATTATAAAGTTAAGGAAAAGTTGGCAAAAAAAATAGCCCCGCCGAGTCAGCATTGCGCTGATCCGACGGGATTATCTTATTTTGCGGCTAAGCCAACCAGCAGCACACCGGCAGCTATGGCCCAGGTGTCGCGTTGCCTTTTAATGACTGCCCGCTTGTGCTCCATTTTGTCTTCTGTAGCTCCTGGCGCAGTCCGGTGCTATTCGCTCCGATCCGGATCAAGATACTCGCTACGGTCGCCATCTAATCCCGCCTCCTCTCGCTGTCTGGTAAACGACTTTAAAAATTCTTCCCGTTCGCGGCGCAGCTCCCCGCTGGTCTTCTCGTGCAGGAACGGCCGCACCAGCTCTTTAGCCGGCACGGGATGTTTTGTGTGCACGCTCATCATGTTGCTGGTAAACCAGGCAGCCATAAAGGCCCCGTCTTCCCTGCGCGCCTGATATCCGTCAATCAGCTTATACAGCTCCATCGGTGTCAGTCGGTAAAACTCCCAGGGCTTTAGCGCTAACGGCCCGTATGCCTGCGTTTCTGCCCATTCCAGCCACTCATAAAAAGACGTGGGCGGCTTATCCGCAGCCCCCTCCGCCTCTACTCTTTTTTTTCGTCTTCTACGTCCTGCGCCGCCTTATCCGTCAGCTCCTCCGGGAAAGCCGCATAGTATGCCGCCTTGCCCAGAATGCCGCTACCGGCAATCGCTTTCACTGCCGGTATGTAAAACTCCTCTTCCAGGCTGGCCCCGTCGTCCAGCAGCTCCTGCATCCGCTGCGCATACCAGAGCTCATTTCGCTTCTTATGCTGTCCCAGGCCGATCATGAAAATTTTGATCAACACGCCCAGGTTCAGCTCCTGCTTACTGACGATATTGCTGATGCCGCACCCACACGCCTGCTCCAGCTGCGCCAGGCGCGCGACGTTAAAATACAGGTACTGGCCTTCGCCGAATAATTCAAACGGTACTTTCTGCATTTAGGGCCCCCTCCTTATGCGCCGGCTGCGTTCTTCAAATCCGACAGCGCGCCATTGCCGGACAGCGTCCCCTTAATGGTGGCCGCGTCATCGTATTTCGTCGACAGGCTGAGGTCCGTGACAGCGGCCCAACCGGTACGGTATTTCTTGTCCGGGTATTCAAATTTAACATTAACCAGCTGCCCCTCATTAAAGGCGTCTTCCAGGAACTGGGCCCCGGCATCGCTGAGGATAACGACCGATTCCAGGTCAATACTCCATTCGCGCAGTCCGGCCAGTGTCGATTTCCATCCGCCGGACGTCTTATTGCTGGCGTCGATCGAATCGGCCTTACGGGTAAGATCGCCGCTGCGCTGCCCACCGAGAAGCGTCCATACCGGGGCGGCTTCCGTTTCGCCTGTATTCAAATAAATCAGATAATCTTTCCCGGCGGTAGCGACCGAGCCGGTATTGGTAGGTGTTGCAAATTTACGTGCCATATGCTATATCCTCCTAATCTGTGTACGTAACGGTAAATTGAAAAACGGCCAGGCCGATATTCGTCATCCCTGCCGGCGTGGCAAAGACAACTTTATCGACATTGCTATTTTCCGCCCAGCCGTCAATCGTTTCATTTTCACGCAGGACGTCACCGACCTCCATCGCCAGGTCCTCAATATACTGCGCGTCGTTCTCCTTGCCCTTAGGGTTCGGGGAGATAATTTCAATCGTAAACACCGCCGAGGCCTGCCGCTTTTCCTTACTGTATGGCTCGTACGCGATGGAATCGCAGCAGATATACCCCGTCAGCTCCTTAGGGTAGGCCGGTCCGGCTACGGCGTTCAGCCATACCATATCCGGAAATTCCTCTTTCAGGATTTCACAAATTTCATTCGCAATTTGTCGGAATCGGTTCATCATGCGCGGGATAAGCGGATTACCCCGACACCCCCCTTCCCGCTGCCATCCGTACCGGTCACGGCAAAATCGGCATAGGTCAGCCGACTTTCCAGGTCCTTGGCCAGCTGAACGTACATCTTATACTTCTGGAAATAAACATCTTCCGAACGGCTGCCATCTACCATGACCGTCGTATCTGAGCCCACCATAGACGCCGCGCACTCCCGGCAGGCAATCGCCTTGCCGAGCTGCTTGACAGACAGCGCAGGCGGCAGCCGAATTTCCTCATCGGCCAGACTGAATGATACGGCCAGCCGATGGAGGTAATCGTTGGCAAAGGCGATATCTTCGTCTCTGCATGTCAGGATATTATCCGTAATATCAGCCAGTGTAACGAACTCCATTACCTCACCTCTTCCATCACGCGCTGTATGGCTCTTTCAAAACGCCCGACAACACGCCGCTCCTGACTGCGCGCCGCGTCAAAAATAAAAGGATCACGCCGGGTTCCCGGATGATAGGCCCGCTTGGCAAATACAAACTGACCGCCTGCTGTCCAGCGCAGCGCCAGCTTTCGTTTCGGCCGAATCACATGCCCCTGAGTCCCCTGATGAAGGTAGACCGTCACCTTTCGTGTCGTGCCGACAGTGCCAACAAGGGTATCTCTCCCGGATTCGACCGCAGTAGTGATGGACCGTTCCGCCTCACCGGTACGCGTGACAAATCGGTGCTTGCTTCTCGCTTCCTCCTGAATGTCCCGCACGGCCATCTGCATCGCCTGCCGCAGCTGCGCCTTGGCCCCGGCCGAAACGCGGTCTAACCGGGACAAGGCTTCTTCCAGCCCGTGGACCTCAATGTAGAGATCCATACGCCTATGCGCCTGCCGTCGGGTTCGCCGTCATGCACGCCAGCGCTTTCGGCTGCACGACCTGGGCGCCGTAAACAAACAGCCCTTTTACGGCATCGCAGAACGATTTTTCCGGCCGGAAGGCTTCCGTCTTGGCGATCTGCGACGCGTAGGAAATTGCCTGCGTTGTACCGGCCAGAATCTTATACTTCGCCTTCGCCGTGTTCGGCACGTTATTAGACTGGTAGATGCTAAACCCGGCCGCCGTACCGATGAAGCCGTTCGTCAGCACCGCGTCCGTCTTTGCCGTGCCGGCCGCAACAAAGCGATTGTCCTTGAGCATCAGCCCGTAGAACCAGGACGGGACCACGACAAAACGACCGTCAGCGCGGACGTTCTGGTCATCCAGCGCGCCTTTCATATCTACCAACGCCTCATAGGCCTGGGCGGCGGTGGTAAGGGCCAGCGGCTTCGTATCTGAGCCGAGGCCATCCGTTACCCCGGCCTGCTTGTGGAACGCCGCGATATACTGGTCTACGACGTCACGAACCGCATAAGACGCCCGCTGCATCGCTCCATCAATCAGATTGACGTTCGCCTGGGCGGCATCTACATCATCGACCTTAAAGCCGAAATACTTCTGCTGGTCGATCTTGAGTGTCGTCGGCGTGCCGTCCACATCATCCAGAGTAATGTCTTCCGCCTTCTTGTAATCCCGCACGGCGATGTCGCCGATCTGGTTGATCTTTACCGTGTCCCCGGCCTGCGAAATATCGCCTTCATAATCCCGATTGCACAGATTCCCATAGACAAGCGCCTTGTCCAGGTGCGCCAGTAAGCGCGCTTCCCAAATGGTTGGAATAAACGTTGAAATTGCCATTAGTTTCCATCTCCTTTATCAATACCTTTACTGATTTCGCCCCAGTGCTCATTGATTTCTGCACGGGTCATGCCTTTTAGGTCTTCCATCGTATACGCTTTGCCACCGGAACCCGTTCCGCCGCCGCCAGCCTCGCCGCTACCGGAGCGGCTGTCATTTTTCACCGCCCACGGGTTCTTGCTGAGCCAGCCTTTCACGCCGTCGGCAATAGAGACCTCATTGTCCCCCTCTTTGTAGACCAGGCTGCCATCGTCTTTAGCGCTGATATGACTGAGCAGCACTTGCGTGAAGACGTCCGGCTTAATGGCTTTGCCGTCTGTGAGGGCCGCCAGGACCTGCGACTTCATCGCCGTCTGAATACGCTTTTCTTTTTCTTCTGCCGCCGTCTTTTCACTAGCTGCGTACTTATCGGTCAGGTCTTTGACCTGTGCCTGCAGCGCCTCGACCTGCGTGCCCAGCTTCGACGGGTCGCCGCCAGCTGCCTGGAGTGCAGTAAGTGTCGCTACGATGTTCTGAAGGTTTCCGTCCGGGTCTCCTCCATTACGAAGATTGAGCGCGTCGAGAATTTTATTCTTTTCAATGCGGCTCTTTGCCGCTTCGTCACGGGCTCCGCGAATCGCGTCCTGCAAATCCGCCACCATCGTACCGCCATTCTCGATTTTCCCCAATGCTTCGTAAATCTGTTCCAGTGTATACGCCATGTTGTACCTCCCGGGTATAAAAAAAGAACCGTTCTTTTACGTCTGCGGTCCGCGTCTGGCGGCGAAAAGACAAGATATAAAGTTGCAACAAAAAAGCGCTTACGTCAGGTAAGCGCTGCTGCGTCAACTAAGGGAATGATTTCTTTTAGAGGCTTCCCGTTAACATGAAAATACATTAAAAGGTCATTAAAATCTTTGAAGTTTTGCAGGGGTGCATCCGTACTACCATTAATGTCAGTTGTAGCCGAAATATACCCCTTCTTTTCAAGCCCTGGATATATTGCAAATTTAATGTCAGGTAAATCACACACAAAATCATCCCACAACATATCTTTGAATTCATCAATCGTCATTAAAAAGCCTCCTTTCTTCTAAAGTAAATCCTCTTGTTGTTTTTTCCTTGAAACTAACATTTCCGTTTTCGATCGGGAATTCATGTACGTGCTCCCCGTAAATACCATAAGGGTGTTTCTTTGAATTATTATGAGGGCCCCCATGAAACAATTTAGTTAAAAAACCATGTTCATCATACAGCGCTAAATTTCGTTGTCGGATATTTCTCCCATTATGGCTTCCATATTCTATAACTGCATTTGGGGCCGAAACTCGGGGGACAGAGAACCTATCTTTCAAAGGAATACTAACGGTAGGAACGAAATGCCCTTTTTCATTAGTTTCCCAATGACCAATCCCCGTAGGTTCATTATACGCAATCAAACGGCTGGATGCAAAGAATTTTGATGACCAATTTCGCATATATTGACGCCAGTCAGTCCGCCCCTGCTCCCAGGCATGCGCCCCTTCAATCCCCATCAGTTGGCAGCGTTTCAGGTGGGATTGTCTCTGTAAATAGCGGTCCCCGCCGGCCTTTATATTATCTTTCTCCTGTTTTCCGGCTAGCTCCGTGACATACACGAGGGACAGATGGCAGAGGCAGTGCGGATGAACCGGCAGTATAGGCGTCTTATCTTTCGGGAAGACGCCGGGGCCCAGCCCCCAGAGATCGGCACGGGCATACATATCGCAGATATCATAATGCGGGTGCCGGCTGGAAAGCTGCCAGCGATACGCAATGACGTCATCATCGCTGTCATACCGCGCATGAAATCCGTCGGCCCATGCCCTGGCTGCTTCTGTCCGGGCGATACGCTCTGCTACATAACGGCTTTTCTCTTCTACGGCCGTTCTGACGGCGTTTTCCATGGCCTTGGCATTGGCTGTCGTGACAGCGTCTAACAGCTGCCTGTAGGCCGTCTGAAGCGATTTATCCGGGGCCCCGTCACGGCTGATCGCTTCTGTCTGTCGCGCCGCTTTCCGGATCAGCTGCTGCAGCTTTTTCTTGTCCGGCTCAGTCAGGTATGCCCGGCGGGTAAAAGCAACTATCTGTTGCAGGTACTCCGGCAGCGGCTGTCTGCGTACAACATGGCCGGCCGTATACCCATTATACAAGGCCCGGGCCGCCTGCATCGCATGTACCCCCAATCGCTGCTGCGCCTTGATCGTGGACACTATCGCCCGGCGCATCTCCGTGTCCACTCCGTGCAATTTTTCAGAAAGCGTCATCCCGGAACTATCCCAGGCGCCAGTCAGCTCCGGCAGCAGCGGGATGTCCGCCACACCGGCGCCAACTGCTGCAGCGTTTTGTATGGCATCTCGCACGGTGGCCGCCAGAAACGATGAAACTGCTGCGACCTGCATGGCCTTGTCTACGGCGTCCGAAACGGAATACCCGTCAGCCAGATACGATGCGACCAGCAGGATAACCTTCTGGCTTTTCTCCCGGTATGCCAGAGAAAACGCGGTCAAAATCGCCTGAATAGGACTGCCCATAGGTTATTCCTTTCCGGCAGGCCCCGGCTCCCGGTTTGCCGCGTCGTCCCGTGCCTTCTCCATTTGCTCCACCAGCTCATCAAAACGCTCACCTGGAATATCCGGGCAGTACGCCGACAGAACTTTTTTCAACACTTCCACGTTCATCCCGTCCACCAGGTCCATGTCCAGCACCTGCTGCGCCTGCTTCAACTGCTCCGCAATATCGACAACGCCAAAATCATCCGGATACCCGACGGTATACGTAATGTCGCTGTTTACCCATTGCGCGACCAGCGAAACCACATTCTCCTCTGCCCGAGCACACTGCATGGCAAAGTTAGCCAGCTGCTGGTTCGTCCGCTCAAACTCCCATTGTCTGGCGATACCGCTGTTGGTATCTCGCGATGTATTGATGACAAAAGATAAGTTAGCCATACGGTACATCTCTTGGATCAGACTGCTGATTTGAGTTTGCAGGATACTGTACGGCACCGTCTTTAATACTGGAGATCTCCTGAAAACGAATATACAGCAGCGCCCCCGTCTTATCGACACCGTACTCCTGCAAGTTCTGCGGTCCCAGGATATACGCATAGGGGAGTTCACGGTGCTGCAACATTTCGGCCAGCGTCCGGGCCTGTTTGTCCCGGACATTGTCGACCACCAGAAACGCCACTCCGTAGACTTTGGCCATAATCGCTGCCCGCTTCATGAACATGTGAATGTCAGCGCCGTTCGTGTCCGCATCTTCTAAAAAGGCCTTGACCGTCGCAGCGGCCGGTCCGGAATAGTCACGCAGCGGTGGCCGTTTGAAGATGGGATCGACCAGCGCGTTGACGATCGGCGCAAAATAATTGAGATAATAGGCATTCACCTTCCGGAACTGATAATCTTCATTCGATTCGCGCTTGTGCTTATTCAGATAACTGCCTGTAGAGAATCCGCCTGATCCATAGTAGGCATCCTTTAGCAGCTGGTAATCCATATAGCTTCCTCCTAATAGTTGACACGCTTCGCGACTATCTTATCCCGGTTCATAACCTCTGACAGCCCATAGCGGCAGGCGTCGATACTGTGATTATCGGCGTCCGGGTACGAACTGATAAACTGCCCGTCTTTGTTGCGTTCATACTCATAGGTAACGAACTCTTTGTATGTGTTCGGGCAGCGCCGCTTGTCGATGTAGATGTGATTCCGATTCTGGAGCCACTTCATCCCAAATTCCACGCTGTCCGGCCCTTTCCGGGCGCCGGAAATACGCAGTCCCAAGGCACCCATCTCGGCGATTGATTTCGGCTCTGCCGAATCGGCAAGGATGCGGCCGCCATGGACGCGGGGGATGATTGCTTTAACTGTTTGACTGCTGGTCAATTTCTGCCGGTACAGCTCATCAAAAATATATAAAACCTCGTGCTTAGCGTCATAATGCATGGCCACGAACGCCAGCGGATCGACGGCAAAGCCAAAATCCAGGCCGTATCTCCGGCGGTCAAACCTGGCCACCATCTCGTCAGACATTTCCATGTCTTCCACGTTCTCGAAAACAGCCCCGCCGGTCCCGGTGACTTCGCCGAGGTATTCATGACGGTAGTCCATTTCATTTTTTGCTTTCAGCTTTTCGGCGTCCTCAAAGAATCGGTCCCCCAGCCACTCCCGCGGAACGCCTAAGTACGTCGAA
>NZ_AWXA01000042.1:0-1312 GCF_000478965.1 Megasphaera vaginalis (ex Srinivasan et al. 2021) | reverse complement strand
CAAGGCGGTAAGCGAGCCATTGACAGAGCCTCAGGCTCAGGTGTGTTCGGTCGGGATGCTGACGCACTGCTTGATATGATTGAGATTGATGCTGAACAAGTCGGGTCCTCTCGTTCGGCTTGGCGTATTGAAGGAACGCTTCGTGAGTACGCTTCATTCAGGCCGGTAAATGTGTGGTTCGATTATCCCGTTCACCGTATCGACGACACGGGAACGCTTGAGACGATTAAGCTAGACGTCGAGATGAAGCTCAACGAGAAAGGACAACGGACTCGGCAAAAGCAACGGCAGTCCCGAATTCAGAATCTTGAGGCGGCATATAATGCGTGTCTCATCTCGGGCGAGGTAACCGTAGGAGATATGGCTGAATATCTTGATGTGAGCGTTAAGACTGTCAGTCGAGATATCGATAGTAGCGAAACCTTCCGAAGAGAGCAAGGAAAGGTATTTAAGAATGAATAAATATAAGTAAAAAACGCCGTATACGTATAAATATAATCGGACAAACATCGGACATTTCAACTATATATATAGAAATGTCCGACTGTATAAAAGTCCACAATTGCCATGGACGGACAAAGTGTTAAAAAAACGGCTTTAGCTTCGCCGTTTTTTCTTAACACACTTTGACCGCCTCAGGGCAATACGTGCCCTCGGCGTTTCCCTAGAAAGGAGTATGCAATGAAATTAAAGTTTTTCTTGCCGATGATAATCCCTTCGGCGACTCATCAAGAAAAGAAAATTATGGTAGTAAACGGTAAGCCTGTCGTGTATGAGCCTCAGAACGTAAAAGACGCCCGCCAGAAGTTTATGGCAGCCCTTGCCCCTTACGCTCCTAAAGCTCCGTTTGCGGGTCCTGTAAGGCTTTCGACGACGTGGATATATTTAGCGACTACTGCCCACCCTATAAAGAGCTGGAAAACAACAAAGCCCGATACGGACAATTTGGTGAAGCTCTTAAAAGACGTGATGACGGATTTGGGCTTTTGGACAGATGATGCTCTTGTCGCTTGTGAAGAAATTCAAAAATTTTACCTTGATAAGCCCGGACTTTATATCGAGATAGAGGAACTTACCAATGGCTAATCAAGAGGTCGTAAAACGAGCCAGAAGTGCTTTTAAGGAAATTCTAAATGAAATGGAACACCCCCAGTTTGATTTACTCAGACGTGATCCTGAAATTAAGAACCTCGTTGAACGCCTTGTCCGCAAAGTAGAAGAGGCCCGTAATCCGGAAAGCTGGCCGGTATATGAATACCCTGACGAGTTTGAAAAGTACCATCCGGAAGATCATCAGTTATGGATTTGGCTA